>NZ_DJTD01000013.1:0-94252 GCF_002440385.1 Sphingobacterium sp. UBA6317
AATTTGGGAATAAGGTAGGTTTGATAACCACCGCCAACAAAGGCAAGAAAATCATTCTCGGGATTAAAGCATTTTTGCAAACTCCTTACGATGGTCACACCATAGAACCACTTTTGGAACAGATGGAAACCGGTGGTCAAAAGCTCCCAAAAGAACTCGTTTACGATAGAGGTGGCAGAGGAAAATCAGAAATAAAGGGCGTGAAAATCTCCATCCCAAGCACTCCAAGAAAAAAAGACACTGCTTATCAAAAGCAGACAAAGCGCAAAAAATTTAGAACCAGAGCGGCAATAGAACCTATCATCGGACATTTAAAAACCGATTTTAGGCTGGCAAAAAATTACTTCATGGGAGAAACGGGACCACAAATCAATGCATTACTAGCTGCAACCGCTTGGAACATGAAGAAAATGATGGAACTACTGAAACAGAAAATTATTTTCTTATTTTATAAGATACAAATTATGCTGTTTTCTAATCCTGTTTTTAAAAATAAATTAAATAGTGGGTTTTGTTAAGGAACGACTAACTAGACGGACCTCTATCCATGAGCAAAAATCACTTTTCCGGTCTCCCTACATTTTTTATTTGTCCCCATAGAAAAACTTTTGTTTCCGCATATCCATCTTTGGTATGGGATATGGTTATTAACAATATATTTCGACGATACCCCTTACGCACATTGAGACAAATAGTTGCTTTTATTTATCTGTGGGGGCAACTCAAGGCATATTGTGAAGAACTCGCAATATCTGTCATAGAAATTATATTCTTTCCATACTTTATTTAAAGGCTCCAATTGTTCTGTTTATTTAATTAGCAAATATTGCTACTCTATTGAATAATTCCAATTACCTAATACTTTTGGTATCTCCCAGGACTTAGCTTTGGCCTTATAATTATTGAAGTGGCCTTTTTCCCAAGTGGTAATATGGTAGCCCTTGCAGAACTTACAATAATAAGCCCTTTTGCAGGCGTCTTTGCCCATGCGGTGCTTGATGCGTTTGCCATCCAATTTGTTTCTCACCCGGGATTTGAACTTAAAATTAAGTATTGCCCACTCAGCCTCTATTAAAGAAGGAAATCCAACTTTACCAGTGGCACGGCATTTCCGGGTATTGACCTTTGTCTTTTCCATAACCTGTGTTTTTAAGCTTACTTGTTATTAATTTACTCTTTCTCTATCGGCACCTTCAGCATAACCCATTCCCTGATATGCTTGGCAATCTTATCGGATACCTCAAAATCAGACCGCCCCTCAAATGGTATCCTGAGCACAATACGCAAACGGCCACGCTTGAGCTGATGACAGGACTGGATCATATCAAGGGGTATCGCCTTATCGCGGTCTATCTTCTGTACGAGTCCTTTTGTGCTATTTACAACTTCCTTTAGGCTTCGTTGTTCACCACAGGTAAGATTTTCGCTCATAGCTTTCTTTAAATAAAGGCTGACAAGCCCATTTTTATAGGTAAAAATTCCTAGATCCTTATACAGGATCTTTTGTGATAGAATTTTATTGTTGAGCAAAAATACCTCCTGCTCAGGATCCATACATTTTATTATCGCTAAGTCTATTTCCTCCATGGAATCGGGATCCTTATCTGCTATGCGTGCTTCCAGGACCTCATCTACCTCCCGCAGATCTGGAGAAAACAGGTTGATCTGATCCTCGAGGTCAATAATTTTTAATTGATGTCGCTGGTTATCTTCCCTCAGTTTCTCAGATAGCTTTTTTTGCCTTTGATATACTGTCGCATAGAAATACACTGTGTAGCACATGTTCAGCACAAGGACACCACTAAATAGGACCATTAATGGAAATAACAGCCATTCCTCTTTGGCCATAACATCGGGACCGATAATCCAGAACAGAAAAAATGTGGGCAGTACACAGCAAAAAAACAGCTGTGTACTGATTCGTTTTTCAGGCACTCTCAGCCAACTCTGCCTTCTGTCCAATAGCACAATGACCAAACGGATATATAGAAAAGTAATGGCAACCATCAGGACAAAAAAAAGATAGCTATAGATGATCGGCCATTCTGCAAGCCGGCCCGCTAAAGCTCCCCGGTACCCCACATACCAGCAAATACCACCAAAGGCAAAAGACGCAATCAATAACCAGATAACATCCGGATAGTTTACATCCAGTTCCTTACTACCCCAATAGTTGTCCTGACCCATGCTTTTCATATATCCAAATCAATGTTTTATTCATACGCTATCCAAATATTGTCCGCATCAAGTTTGTCTGTCCCTTCCATTTGGGAGTTAGGGTTATCGCCTTTCAGCGTCCGTTGTCCCATACAGACAAATCCAGCTAAATGCCAGCCGAAAGGCTCATTAAAAATTTCCCTTTACGAAGAAATTTTTGTTATATAAATTTAACCATTTATTTTTTAAACAACATCTTCAGGCCAAATACCAGGTCCTTGAAGTTATTTTTATGTCGCCAGTCAGCATAAATAATTCGCCTATCGGATGAAAATATTAGTCTTTGTTGTTTGAAAAGCACCTTTCATTGTCAATAAAATAGCCTTCACTGTAAAAAAAAGTTCTTTGTTGAAATTGAGCAGATATCCGGCAAAATTTCCTGCCATTATGGGTAATTTTAATAAACAGTTCACTGGTTATAAACCCCGGGATCGATGAGAACAATAGAAAAAATATTTCTCCCATTTAGCCGCAATTATATATTTATTGCAATTGCTGCGCTAGTTACCTTATATGGGCTTTTTGGAGCCCGGACACCCGGCCAGCACGTATATAGTATCGGTGTGTTGGTCGTGCTTATTCCATTTTTGGAGATCCGTAACCAGATACGGGTGATGCAGCTTTTCTTTGTTTTTTTTGTCTGTATCCAGGTCAGCAGCATAGCGTTCTTTGACCGTCTTCCTTATAGGCTGTTGATTGGTTCCCAGCCCTTTTGGCCAGCTGTAAGAATTGGCATTCCAGTCGCATATATCCTCTGCGCAATGGCACATGTGTTTTCCCTCCGGAAGATAAGCCTGGTCAAGCTATATGGACTGAAATTTCCTGTCATGATTTTTGCCTCGATCTGGTATGTCCGTATGCTTCTGATTATGAACAATTGCCAACATAATGCATACGAGTCTGCTGTGCGTATTCCGGCCGTCGTTCTCCAAAAATGTCCTGTTTGCTGCAATATCCATGAATTATGGTTTTCGTTCAGCTATGAAGGAAAACAGCGCACGGTTTCCATAGATGTTCATCCAAAACTCTACAAGCGTACAAGCGAAGGGGATTCGCTTACGCTTCAGATGCACCATGGATTATATGGCTGGCCATGGTACCATAAAGATATCAAAAGGAGGTACAGATGATTGTAAGTTTACAAAACCTGACAATGCTCATTGAAGCCATAGATCATCTGGATAACAAGGATATCCCAGAGCATCTGTGTGAAATCAGAGCGGCCTGCAATAATAATTTTGCGCTTGCATTGCAGGCCCACCGGGAGATCATCAGGGTAGATAATGCTCGTCAGGCCATCCGGCTATACCATACACAATTGCTGCATCTATACCATCTGCTGAATAACTTCTGTAAAGAGCGTAAAATTGAAAATCCTGCAGCACTGGTTGCCCTGGAAGAATTACTTGGGCGAATCGAACATCTCTTTAATAAAGATATTGATCCCTGTACGCCGCTGCCGGAGCATTATTACCTGCGGATGTATGAATATGTATATGCAGATATGCCCAATATCTTGGATAGGTTGGCTCAAAAAAACATACCGCAAGCCTATCTCACCGAAATTCTTTCGGCTATGGACAGCCTATTTGAAAATGGCAAGATCCCCTATATTCAATACCGTCATCGGGATTACCTCTCGCAGGTAATTGAATCGCTGCGCCAATTGGCCGACGACAGGCGCCAAAGTAAAAACTGGCATTATCGCTTTTTGGTTCTCATGATCAACCTGAATTTTAACCATATGGGATTTTTCAACCGATGGAAAGAGTTGTACACTTCAGATCCTTCGTTTATGGATGCCCTATTGCGTTTTCCCAAACACTTCTCCTGTATCCCGGACTTTGCATATGATAGCAACCGAAGGAGCCTGCTGAAGTTAATGCGGGAGTACATGGAGGAGGAAAATATCTCCCCGTCTACAACCATTCAGGATCATCCCCAACAGTTTATCCAGAGCAATTTTAATGGCAAAGAGCTCAAACTGTGGATGCATATATCTGTCAAAGCCAATATTATGTGGTCGTCGGAGAAAAAAGAAGTTGCCGAGGTGTTTTCCAGACTTGTCAAAACGAGGGAAGGCACCTTACTTTCTGCCCATAGCCTGATCAGGATGGACAAAAGCGCCGAGTTTCATACAGCGCTACGTATCCGCAAAGTATTGAATACGATGCTCGCCGAATTGAATAAACAGTTTCCGGAATTAAAATAAGTGAATACAGGGAATTTTTAAAAATGGGGGGTATGCCATCGCTACACCTCCTCGGTAAGTTTATTCTGCCGATCAAAAACAGCTATAGCTATACCCACAACGACTGTTTTACCAAGAATTCTCCCCTGATTATTTTACCGCATATTACACCCTTAATACATCCCGGTCTTTGTTAGAATCAAATAGGGACAGGTAATTTTTCCAGATCAGCCATTTCGTTACACCTGCGCTGGTCTGTTTTCCGTACTACCTTTGTTTTACAGCGTACGAGAAAGTAGAAGCTGACGCTCAGGCAGGCCGCTGTATCCAATGGAGGGGCAGGTACGGTGCCCTGTTTTTGAAACGACGAAAAATAATAAAACAGGAATAGGAAATAATAAATACCATAATATAAATAATTAAAGTTATGGAAGCGAATAAAACCAGCAACATGATATACAAGATCATTCGTGCAGCACTGATACTTTTTTGGGTCTATGTGGGGATGGAAAAACTTTGGCAGCTCGCAGCATTCAAGATTGCCCTTGAGCAGCAACCGGTGATCAGTTATCTGGCTCCGATGCTCTTTTGGTTACTTCCGCTTATGGAGATAGGTGTTGGCGTATTGCTAGGGGTACCATCAGTCAGGCAGCGCGCTTGGGGATGGAAAGTTTCGACGATACTGATTATTGTTTTTAGTATTTATATCGGTCTGGGGGTATTGAATGTATACGAAAAGAAACCCTGTATGTGTACCAGCTTTCTGAGCAATATTTCTTGGATAAAGCATCTATTTGTCAATCTCGTCATTCTAGGTCTTTCGATAACAGGATGGCTATTGCATCGTACTGTGGTCAGATCTAGTGAGCAGGCCCTGACGGGCAAAATAAACATCGCATTATTCCTGATAGGCTTTCTGGCAACAGGAGCTATGGACATAGGATATATCCATCATACAACATCAAAGGATATCCGGTATATTTTACACAGTCAATACGATTACCCGGAACATAACCAGGTCAGTAGGCCTACAGTAGGCAGCCTGACATATAGATATGATCGGTACACAGGTCCGTACCGACAATTATTTACCAAAAGTTTGCAGGCCATCACTTTTACCAATCAATTACTGGCTTGCACTACAGAAAGGAGGGTAGCGTTATGCTAACCAAATTTTTAAACAATTATGGCTACATGATATTAGGCGGAGCCATGATTATCGGTTTCTCAGCATTTAAAGGCGCTGAGGCTTATGCAGGAAAAAGTTTAGCTCCTGTAACTGTTTATTTCAATGGAGATCCATTGAATGCATCCCAGGTGGCCGACGAATCGCGTTGGACAACAGCTCCAAATGGGCAGAGCTGTAACACCACTAACAACAAAGCCTGTTCGCTTCCGGTCGACCATACCGACCTGAGCGGCTCGGCTTTAAACCCGGCAAGAATCTCACTTGGTTCAGCACCGGGTGCGGGCGGATCGGGATCAGGTTATATCCCGACAAGAACAGGTGGTTCGAGTCCGACACCTTTCAACCCTGTTAACCGAAATTAGTGCCCATTTCAGTCCAAAGGCTGTCCAATTTTTTTGGACAGCCGATTTTTTTAAGTGTATTTGCCCCTGACTGTTTCTTTTTCAACGGATAATTACCTCAGGGGCTTTACTTTTTTGGAGCAAGGACTTCTTTTGTAAATCGACTATTCATAGGTATGTATCCTGCCTTTTCTACTTAGCCTTGCAATTTCGGCTGGATTTACAATGGATTTTGCTCCATTCCGGTCAGTCTGATAATATCATCCGGCAATGGCAGGGCATAGCGGTTTGCGTTTGGTTCCAGCCTATATTCTTTTCCGCTTAGAAACCGTTTCTGAACAATGCCGGCGCCTTCCAGATTTAGGCGTTTGATGTCGATCCATCTCAGTCCGCGAAAAACCAGTTCCTTTCGCCGCTCCCTTAAAACCAGGGCAAGGACATCATCTTTCCCCTTTAGGGAATACGGTACAAATGTTCCTGACTTATATCGTTTCAGCAGGAGTTTATTGAGGTCAGTCTGTGCCTGCTCCAATTTCCCCATGCGCGCCAGGCACTCAGCCCGTACCAGGTACATTTCGTCCGTTGCGGGTCCGCTGAACAGCCCCGGGCTCTCCCACTGACTAGCCCCGATAGCATAGTTCCCCTTAAATCCCTGATGACCACCGGGGCCTTCCTTAAAATAAGCCAGCTTCCTGAGGTCGTTTTCCCCGTACGAGGCATACAGTACACTGTCCACCAGGGCCCTTTCAATACCACCCATCTCATAATAGGCAATGATTTCCTTATTAAACCGTATAAAAGGAACTTCAGCTGTAAGGTCCACCTCGGCCGGATTATTAAAATCCTGTAATTCATCCCTGATCTGCAGGAGCTTATCCGCATAATAATAAGCCGAATCATAACTGGCCATCGAAAGATAGGCCCTTGCCAGCACCCCAAATGCCGCTCCCCTGGAAGGCCGCATGACATGCGTACCCGTTTTGGGAAGCAGTTCGGCAGCCTGACGCAGATCGGCGAGCAATGCCCCATAGCAATCTGCTACCGGGGAACGGGTCGATTTTTCGTTCATATCCGCTGAATTGCGCAGGACGATCCCCAGATCTTTCCCTGCAGTAGGGGCATGATAAGCCCTGGAGAAATTCCAGAGCAGGGAGACGTATTGGTTTGCCCGGACAAAAAGAGCGCTGCCCTTGATCCTGTCGTAATCCTGGGCATTCTGCCCTGTACGTTCGATCTTCCCCAGACGCTCCAAAACCAGGTTGCAGCTATACACAGGGGTATATCCGGCCGACCAGTCGTTGCTAAAATTATAATGCGTATCGCTCCAGGTATAGATCAATCTGTCCCGGTCTGTTTGATCCGCCAGGGCAGCCTGATCCAAAAAGTAATTATCCGCTGACCGCTCCCCGATACTGCCCATATTTTTGTTCATGACCCGGGAATTGTCCAATAATTTCTGTAGGTCATCCAGGTTCTTCGGGATGACCAGGCTATCATTTGAGGGTACCTCCAGATATTTGCCACAGGAGTTCAGGAGCAGCAGCACTGTTATTATTCCCAGAAAACCCGATAGGTAGCTATTTTTCTTCTTCATGTTGATTTCTTTTTATTTGCCGATATTTTATTCCCCGAATGCTGATCCTATTAAAAATCCAGCTGAAGTCCCAGTGAAAGTGTCCTTGCAGGCCTCAGCCGGTAGGCAAATTCAGGGTCGATCCCCTGCCGGTTCGCCCGCCATAGTATTCCCAGGTTTGCCGCATTTGCCAGCAGCCGGATATTCATCTCCCTTCTCTTTTGTTTAAGCCGTTTCCTCCAGGAGAAATTGACATACTCCAGCCGCAGGTGGTCCCCTTTGAGCACGTTGATGCTGGCCCGCGTATAGAGTGCATCGGCATCCGAGGAAAAGGGATAGTTCACGGCCGGCACATCTGTTGTCTGCTCATCGCCTGCTTTCTGCCAGCGGCGCTCAAAATCCGGATACGCTTCGCCGCTGTTGAACAGGCCAAAAGAAGTCGTCACAGGTTTATTAAAATAATAGCCCCCTTTAAAGCTGAGGTTGACCGAAAGTTCAAAATCACGGTAGGCAAACGTGTTGATCAGATTGCCGAAACAGGTCGGCTTGGCAGGGCCGATATAACTGACGGTCCCGTTTCCCCCGGGGTGCAGGGAAGCTGACCTAAAAATAGCCGCATAGTCCGAACTTGCCTCTCCCTCCAGCATGCCCTGGGGCATGCCCTGACTGTTGAGCCCCATCCAGGTATATGCCGCAATGGCGTTCAGCGGACGGCCAACAACCGGATTGACCATGTTTCCATTGGCCAGAAAATAGAGTATGCCCTCGCTGTTCTCATTATAATAGGCCGTTGTCTTATTGCTGTTCAGTCCCAGCAGCAGGCTGCTGCTCCATTTCAGGCTACCGGTCGTATTGACCGAGCTGAGTTTGATATCCCATCCCACGCCCCGCATTTCTGCGACATTCTTCACGATGGTCCCATCGGCGCCCCATACCGTATAGTCATAGGCCGTCTGGCCATACAGGTCTTTCCCATATTTCCGGTAATGGTCCACTGACCCTGAAATGCGCCCTTTGAACAGGGAAAAATCAGCCCCAAAATTTAACATGCCTACCTTTTCCCAGCGCAGTGAGGGGTCATTCAGGCTAAAGATCCCCAATATCGGGTAGAGGGTACCCGGATCAATCCCTGTACCGGCAATGGGTTCGGGTGTCTTGCGCAGGTCAACATTGCCGCTATAGCCGTAGGTAACCCTGAGCTTGAGCTGGTCGGCCCATTTCACCTTAAAAAAATCCTCCCGGTCCAGTTGCCAGGAAGCGCCCACCGACCACAGGGGCGACCATTTATCATTGGTGGTCGCGCCGAAAATATTGGCACCATCCCTCCGGAAACTCGCCGAAAGACCATACTTTTCAAGGTATAGGTCAGAGAAGTTGCTATAGACGGAAACAAAACGGTTTGTCGTTCTTGTAAACATGGGGGTGCCCGGGATGTTCAGATACAGATTGTCCGGAACGGTGGGAAATGTCGTCAGGTAATCCACGGGAGCTGAACTGAGCGGTACTTTATTATAGCCATAGGCCGTATTGAAACTTCCCGACAGCTGGTTTTCCCTGATCTCCGCGCCCAGTATCCCCTGGATACGGTGCTTCCCGAATGTCCGGTTTAAATCCAGCTGCGTCCTTCCCGTATAAGATCTTCCCTGCTGCTGGTCCTGTTCACGGATAGCCCCCATGGGCACATTGTATCCGCGCTCACCCGTCGCTGGATCAACGGTCATAAACTGATTGATCTTTAAACGGGTAAAGTAGCTATCCTGTTCATGTAAGCCTATGTTTTCGATCTGCTGGTTCTGCCACTGAAATCCGATATTAGCGCTCAAAAAGCTGAATAGCTGATAGCGCAGATTGGTCGTTGCAAATAATTCGTTCAGCTGGCTGCTCTTCCTGTCATAGCTGTAGTCCTGTAGGGGGTAATATCCCCAGTCCAGGTAGCCATCCGAATAATGCCTGTCCAGATAGGATTTATTGAACTGGCCCTCAAAGGGGACTTCCTGACCATCCCCATTCCTAAAATGCAGGTAGGGGAACCTCTTTCCCAGGGATTTAAAGGTAGAGAAATCAGGCCTACCGGAAATATCCCGCTGGTGTGTATAGTTCACCACCAGGTCTAGCTGCAGTTTTTCTACCGGCCTGAAGCTATTTGAGAGCTGCAGGTTCAGTTTATTGCTACGGGCATCAAGGGCTGTTTTATTGGTTGTATAACCCATCCCCAGTCCATAGGCATGTTGACTGCTTCCGCCCTTGATATGCAGGGAAAGCTGATTGGAAAACGGAGTTCCATAAAAACTTTCCGAAAAATTACGGCGCCCGTCCTGCCGCATCAGCCAATCGATGGATTTCGCGGAATCTGCGGCACTTATTAGATTATTTTTGCGGTCATTGAATATATTGATGGCCGGTGTCATGGCGTAATAGGGCAGATAGTTCAGAAAAACATCATAATAGCCCTTATCGAACAGCTGCTTTTCGATCGCGATAAAATCCGCATTGGATACCTGATAGATCTGTCTGAGGTCGGGCTTCTGCCTCAGGATCCAGGTATTGCCAAAAGAAATCCTCACGGGCTGTGCGGTGCCAAGGGTACCTTTTTTTGAGGTCATCACGATCACACCGTTTCCGGCCCTTGCTCCCCAGATGGCACTGGCGGCGGCATCCTTCAGCACGGAAACCGATTCAATGGAAGCCGGATCGATATTACTGATATTTCCCTCGTAGATAAATCCGTCCAGCACGACCAGTGGATCGAGATTGCCATTGATCGTACTCAGCCCCCGCACTGAAAAATTCAGCTTCTGCAGGTCGGCATTATTGATGGGCTGGTTATCAAAGCGGATTCCGGCAGTTATATTGTTCAGCCGTTCCAGCACATTCAATCCGGTCTGCTGCCCCAGCAGCTCACTGGAGACAACTTCGACAGCTCCGGTGATATCCCGCGCTTTTACGGTCTGGTAACCCGTACTGACCAGCGCCTCCTCTAGGTAGTTGACCTGCCTGTCCAAAAACAGGGACGTACCCTCCCGGAAGAAACCTGCCACTACCTTTTTAGGGGTAAAGCCCACGCAGGAGAAGAGCAGCGAATCTTTCAGGTTATGTACCCTGATGGTAAATTTCCCGTCCGCTGTACTGCGGGAAGGATTACCCTTGCCTGCCGCCCGCACCGTTACCCCCGAAAGCGGCTGCCGATTGTCGCCTGAATACACCTGCCCCGAGATTAGCAGGTTATCCTGCTGGGCATGGCTCCAAAAACTCCAGCAGAGTATAAGTATGATCAGATAATATATTTTCATAACAATAAGGCTGTTGGGTTAATCGATTCGGCTGATGTATGGATATTCTTTTTCCTGGCTCTCCATAGTGAGCCGTATACCCTTTTCGGCTAAAAAAGAAATCTTCTTTGCCGGCTGCATGCGCTCAAAACCCACTGGAAACTTCAGGTCGACCCGGATATCCGGGTGAGGTCCAATGGAAACCGGCAGGTCCATATACAGGTGCAATGTACTGAGCAGGGTGACCAGGGGATAGTTCTGAAAATAAAGTAGTCCGTCCGACGGATTTACATTGGCCTGCGGCAGGCCTCCTTTGGATGTCAGACCTGAAATATTGTCCAGAATGTCTACCGAATAATAGGATACCCGTCCATGCTTCCGTTCCACTTTGAGCCGGAAATAATCTGTAAACGCCTGCCTGAAATAACGCTCGGCACCGGCGGACGAGATGGTATCTTCCACAAAGAGCTGATAGCAATATTGGTGCTGCTGGCGGAGTCCACCCTGCAGCATGGCCTGGACACTCTCTTTTAGACCATCTTCAAACACATAATCGGTTTCCCCAAATTCCAGCAGCTCGTTTTTAAAGGCGGTCAGCAGCATAAAATTGAAGGCCGCATTCAGCATCTGATAGTTGGACTTACCATTTTTACTGACGACATTGGGATAGGTGGGCAGATAATCCGGCAGATAGCCTCTGATAGCCGAGAGAAACTTTACGCCTGTTGTATCAAAGATCGGAGGTATTTCCTCCGTAATGTCCCTATTGCGGAATTCTCCCCTGAGCTGCAGGTCAGCGGTCTTATTTTGCAGGATAGCTTCAATGTTCCTTGTACCGACCTCACCGGGTAGGGTATTGCCAAGAAAAATACCTTTCTGATTGACCCAGGCAATATTGGGGATGGTATTGTGCGGGAAAAGCCCCGTCAGGACGGTATCCTCCAGAACCGTCGCCAGCCCGATCTCAAAATTGTACTTTTTCCTGTAGCTGTTCAGCAGCAGTTTAATCCGGCGGTCTGTATCCCTGTTTCTTTTGCTGTTGACCAGGACGACCATTACCTGCTTTGGAAACCGCTTTTGAATCTCCTCCATGTGTGGAAGGTTTTCGATGCAACTCGGGCAGCTCGTTGCCCAAAAATCAAAGAGGATCAGCTTTCCTTTTAGCTGCGACAACCGGACTGTTTTCTTCTGGCCTTTGAAATCATGTAGTTCAAACGAAGTATCCCATATTGCCTCGGGAATTCTTTCGCCCGCTTTGAGCGGTGATACCTGCCCGGCAGCAGCCCGTGTTTCCACGGACTGTGCAGAGCATAAACTAAACATAGAAACGAAAATCGCGGTTAACGTCTTTAGAAGATTGTTTCCCCTGTGAAGGCGCGTTTTTAGGATATCTTTTATTAGTAATAGTATGAGTATGATCATAATTGGGTCTGTTTATGGTCGAAAAATTACCGATACGGAAAGGACGTATTTATCCCATTACGCTCAATAGCGTTCATTTTTCGAAGAAAAATTGGTTTGTTTTTGGTTTATAATATAGAAAATAGCCGCCCCTGAGCCCCAATTTATATCGGATTTGGTCGGGACAAAGAGGGAGCGTTATATAGGTAACCGTAGGGTTACTCCGGTGGACAAACTAATTTTTGAAGCAGGTACTTTTTGCTAGCATAAAAAGCAAAATAAGCATCACTGTTACCATTTTTCAATGATAAAAGATGATGCTTATTCTGTGTGCTTGTTCTCATCAGCTCTTATTTCTAAGAACTCTCCAAGAAGTGGCAAAAATGGATTGACTGCCGGCTTATCTTTACAGCGAGGTTTTGGCGAAACCTTTACTCATCACCCTAGGGTGTGACTTTCAGTATTCCATACTTCGAAAAGTATGGGCAATGCTCAGATGAAGCAAGCGCCAACCCTACCCTAGGAGTTTATATCTCCCAAAGATAGGAAAATTGACGCATTACCCACACTCGCATTGCTAAATCGCCAAATCCGCTACGAGAGTTCGATATTGTAATATCCTACTTTTTTATTCAATTCTCTACAAGCCCATTTTACTGCTTGTTTAAAACAAATATATTAATAATAATCTAAAAAAGAGAATTTATTTGCGCTTTTTTAGATTACTTTTATTTTGATTTTGTTGCATGAAAAAATTTAGTGCAACAATAACGAGAAAAAATATATTTATATTAATCCGCTATAGTGGACTGACATTGGAGGAATTTGGGAATATCATCGGATTGTCTAAAAGGTGGGTTCAATACGTGAAAGAAGGTAAATATGATTTTGATATACCTTCTATTGAAAAGGCTAGTAATTTCTTCAATGTACCATTTATTAAGTTAACAACAACCATTGTTACACCAAGTTTTGGTTATCGTAAAATGTTGGAGGCATATCATAAAAATAATACTGAATACAGTAAAATCCTGTCTGAACCTCCCTCAATTCCATATCTTATTGAATTTATCTTAATGAAAGACTCAGAATTTACTACGAGAACCGAAATGGAAATTAGAGATATAAGAAAAATTATAAGCAAATATGATCTTGATTATAAAGGGAGCAGTCTATCTACAGAGCTTCAAAAGTCTGATTTTGTGGAATTCTGGCCACACCCGACAAAAAATAGGACAAATTTGTATAGAGCAAAAATATAAATTACTGCCAAATTTCGCCCTCTTAAAGGTTAGAGGCTCAAGTGGCAAATACTATCCCATTGTCACCACTTAGGCCACCAAAAGGCAAGATGGTACAATTGGGTCAAGGGCGCTAGTAGGGGTAGTGTGATTGGGCGTTCACTATACCCTTGACCTTTGAACCATCGTGGCTATATTTGCTTTTGCGGTGACAATAGATATCCATATTTACAGTTATTGATATATGCAGATATATATAAAATTCTTTATTATTAGCGCATACCTCGCCCTCTGCCTTTCTTTTTTCGCTTTCTTTTTCTTTCCTCTTCAGCAGCAACAGTATCATGTCCTCCGAAATCCTGAACTGGGGCTAGCAGAATATCCAATAGCCCCCAACTAGTTTCTGGAAATGAAGGTACCGATCCTGTTAGCTGTGGAAATTTCTCTAAGTCCACCTTTGAAAGAATCGATTCGTCCTGTTGCTTTTCCCTTGCTGTATCTCCGCCACTCTTCAATTGTCTGTCAAGTGTATGCAGTGCCGCCTGTTGGTCAATATTTCCGTTCTTCATCGTATTTGCGTAGAGCAGTGTATCTTTCAATTTTCGATCAAAGCCGAACATCCTGTCAAAAACTGTCTCGCCGCACTGCTTGAAAGCCATCTGGTCAAACTGTCCCATTTTTTTTGAGTGTTCCACATTCCTTCCACGTGACCTGTTCTGGGGGCTTAGCTTGATCCTGTTTGTTATATCTTTTCTACTTACAATGACCTGAATATGGAATTGCGGTCCTTCCTTACGTTCTCCTATTTTTTTTGTGCCATTTTTTACCTCTCTGTCCCTGTGGCTGTAATACCGATAATTTTCCAGTTTGGCAAACCATAATAGATCCCTGCCGCTCTCTATTCCGGGGCGCCTGAAATTGCGGGCATATTCATCCATGATCTTTACAGCATATTCTTTCATTTTTTCCCTTGCGCCCTGTTCGCCATAAGTAGCCAGCAGAAAGCTGATCTCCTTTCTGCTGGGGCTGATGTTGACCAGAAAAAACTTACTATCTTCTTTTCCAAGCTTGGCAACATTACCATCTATACCGATACGGACTTCATGCGGCCTGATGTTATTGCTAGCCCCATTGAACCAATGCTGAGGGACTTTGTTTTCAGCAAGACGGTTTTCCTTTTCAAGGTAGGAGACTAGATTCCCGCAGCTTCCTTTATTGTCCCCCGTCTCTGAATCTGTAATATTGATATACATAACAATAACTAAAGTTTATCCAGTGCTTCCCTGACCTGTTTGGCCAACTCCTCCTTTCTGGCGGAAGAAACCGGCCAGCCCAGCGTTTCCCGCTGACTTATGTAATGTTCAAGGATCCTTCTGAAACTATCTTTTAACTCCTGCCTTTCTGCGATCCCCAAAAGTAATTTCTTAAGGACTTTATCGAGACTCCCGAGATATTCCGTATTTGCTTTCAGAAATTTTGACGATTGCTGCTGTTCATCCGTAACCATTTCTAATGTGCCTGATTGCTGTTTATTGATGGCAGTTAGCTCGTCGAGCATGGAATAGACCGGAACCAACAGGTCGGTTTCCTGCTTTCTGATAAAGGAAAGTATACGGCTTATTCCACTGGAAAGTTCTTTTTTCAGTACCTCGTCGTTCAGATCGGCCGGATCCTTCTTACTTCTGTAGAAATAATCGACCATCTGCACCACCAGCAGGCGTTTTGTCCTTCCGAGTTTGAGGGAAAGGTGTTCGAGCCTGCCGTCCACTTCTATTGGGAAGCGGACGGACCTTGTGTTTTCATCGGATCTAGCCATTGCTACAGGGATTGTTGTTCAAGATAAACCTGAATCTGCTCGCTCTAGTAGGATGCCATGACGGTGTATACTCCAGATAACCATACCGGACAAGCTCGGAAAGGCATTTATGATAGGTAGCGATGGAACGTATGCGCGAAAAATGCATCAGTTTCCTGCGACTGGTATGAAAAGGATCATTGAAATTATCCTGCTGCTGAAAATAAAGAAGAGCCATGACAAGTCCGATATGTGATGGCAAGAGTCTGTTATCTTTTGCGATATATTCAAAATAGACGCCAAAGCTCTGGTCATGTATATTATTAGCCATTACCTTCTCCTCCTTCCATCATCTTATCCACATCGCTAGTGCGATAATACATACTGCCACCGATTTTCTTGAATGGGAGGGTACCTGTGATCCGCAGGTTCTGTAGTGTACCCGGGGATATTTTCAGTTTCTTTCTTACCTCACGGCTGCGGAGCCATTCTCTGTCTTCGTCAGTTTTTTCTTTTGTTAGGATCTGTCTGATTTCTTCGAGCAGGTCTTTCTTGAACTGCGACAGGTCTTCTTTTGTCAGGATGTCTAGTAGCATAATAAACCAATTTTGTGAATAATATGGGCCCCAGCTATATGCAGGGCCAATGCTACAAAATTGGGTACTGGAAAAGGAGTTTGGATGACCACCGGACAGCGCTGGTCATGTTCAGGAATCAAACAGGACTGACGTTAACCCTGATTTTTGGGAATAATCTCGAACAGTTTCTTTTCTTCCGGAATTTTGACTCCTTTCATGGAATCTTTCGGATCTTTCTGTACAAAATAGTTTCGGACGGTATTGACCGGTATATCTTTGCCATTATAGACAAAATATTTTGAGACCATTTTATAATAGGGACTTTCGTGGTCACTGACCAGTAGTTTTCTCCCATTGGGAAGAGTTAAGTTTTTCATCTGCTGCAACAGGTCTATAAATGTAGGAAGGTGTTCGTCCTGTATCATCGGCCTTACAGAGACCTCATATTTATCCAGATCGGACAGTTTGGTCCGTAATATCTCTAGCTCTGACCGTAATCTAGCGATCTCTTCGTCTTTCTCTTTTATAAGCATGTCATTTGGCCGGATATTCCATTTGTCCAATGGAACTAAAAAGGCCAGAAATTCATTCAGTTTTCTGGTATTGGAGACATGGAGCGCATGTTTGGAGGAAAAAGGATCCTGTCCCACAAAATAAGCTATCCTGCCAGAAACAATATGCCATACGTGGGAAAAGAACTCTTTTTCTGAGCGGTTGCCGCCAGAGAGATAAAATTTCAGATGGTACCGGTAATAGTCACTAAAAGCCCCTTCCTCTAGACCATAGATCTTTAACAGAAAGTGGTTGTCCTCATATCCATTTTTGAGCCCAAGGATATTTCCAAGTTCATAAGGATGGGGACTGAAATCAAAGGCTGTTCTGGGTTTAAAGTAATGTAATGCCATAGCCCTAATTTAATGAAAAAATATTTTTGGCAGATCCTCCTAACGTTTTCATTTTTTTGTATATTAAAGGAACAAAGGATGCTAAAGCACTTTATATTCTTTAGCAAATTTTTTCATATTTAGGTTTATAATGAAGCTCCTGTTTCAGTCTTCCAATGACTGACAGGAGTTTTTTATGCAATTTCTCTTATTAACTCTTCCATATTTATATTTAGCTGTCTAGATAACTGCTAGGCTAGATATATAGCCTATTATATATCCAGCCTATTGTTAAGGAATCGAATATGACTTAAAGTATACTGCTCAGTATACCAAAAATGTGCTTTAGGATATTGTAGAGGCTATAGAGTATCCCCGGAGGATACTCACAACCCCATTTCTGGCGAATGGGGCAAGAAAAGTAGGGCTCTGCCCAACTTCTGCTTGCTCTATTGTATCGTCCTATTATAGGACATCACCACACATGTAACAGAAAGATTTCCTATAAAATATCTCCAAGTGTTCCTCCTCTAATCGCTAAGGTCAATTCCTCAGTAATATCGAATTTCGTCTCAAGCGTTGCAATTATACCAGAAATGGCAGATTTTGTTGTTCCAGTCACACTAACTATATAAGCCCTTTATATATGCAAGCTAAAATGACAAGCCTCTCCGGATTATTCGGTTGGTCTACTCTGGTTTTTCGAATAGAAATACACTACTGTAAAACTACAGGTGGATGAGATATTATCCTTAATATAAATTTAATAAACTGTGATATGATTCTTTGATTAGTTTTGTGGTATGAAACAGATGTCTGACCAAGAATTACTCTTCCTACTTCAGAAAGATGACCAGAGTGCTTTTTCGTGTCTGATGGATAGATATACGGAGATATTGGTTCGACATGTTTCAAGGAGGTTGAACTCTGTCACAGATGCTGCGGAAATTGTACAGGATATATTTTTATCCCTATGGAATAAACGCCGAGATATTTATACGGCAGAAGATTCACTTTATCCATATCTTTTTAAAGCGGCGAAATATGAGGTTATAAACCGAATGATAAAAAATAATCGTATGGTTGTTAACGAACAGCTCCTAGCACAAAGCTACAAGATTTCATACACTTCTTCTATCGAAGAAGATATGATAGCAGAGGAATTAAAGCAGATTTTATATCAAGCTGTTGACAAAATGCCAGAAACGATGAAGACAATATTCTATCTGAGTAGGGAAGAGTGTTTAAGTGTAAAAGATATTGCTTTAACGTTGTCTTTATCCGAACAGACAGTGAAGAATAATTTGACTTCGGCCTTAAAACATCTCCGTTTTGTAATTCGTCGAAACCATTATTCTACCTTACTTCTGATAAGTTTTACAATTCATATTAATAATACTATTTCATAATAATTTCTTAACAGTACCTGTGTCACTTTTTATTGGTTATACAGGTGAATGGAAAAGAACAATACACAAAGTCAGGCAAAGGCTTTATTAAGAAAATATCTACATGGGGATTGCACACCTGAGGAAGAAATGAAGGTGTTAAATTGGTATCAATCCTTAGATAAGTTAAGTAATATAGATGTGTCCGATGTTGATTTTCAAATACAAGCAAAAAAAATCAAAAGGGACACCATTGAATCGTTAAGTCGGAAGCGAAATACTCCACTTCAGTTGCTGTTTCAAAGACATCGGTATTTCTTACGAATAGCTGGAATATTTGCTGTCTTTATTATACTAGGAATTATAACCTTTAACTATTATAGGTCATCACATATAAGTCAAACTCATGTAGCTTCAGTTGTTCATCCTGAAGCAAGAGATATATTGCTTCCAGAAGATAGCTTACCTTCGCTCAGGTTGCCAGATGGTCGGATTACCTATCTGGGTGGAAATTTATTGTTAAACGATAAATCGATCGATGTATCGCTCATTAAGGAGGAAAATGGAACTATTCTTTACAAAGTTCAACAAAATTCTAATGAGAAATATCTTTCTAGTTTAACCAGAGAAACTATCATATTTTCTAGCCCTAAAGGATATAAAAGTAAGCTTTTATTAGCTGATGGATCAACCGTATTTCTCAATAGCGGAGCTTCTCTGGAATATCCGATTGTCTTCAAAAAAGAATCTAGGAATGTCAAGTTAATTGGCGAGGCATATTTTGAAATTGCGCATGCTATGGATAGACCTTTCTATGTAGAAACCCAACAGGCCAAGATTAAAGTTCTTGGTACAAAATTTAATGTCAGGGCATATTCAGATGAGGTTACGACAACAACGAGTTTGATTCAGGGAGCGATCCGGTTGATAACTCCAAAGAGTAATGTAATATTAAAACCAGGGGATCAGTATTCAACAAATGAAAATGGCTTTAGTATGTTAAATAAAGGAGTCGATCTGAGTGATGTAACCAGTTGGAAAGATGGATACTTTAGTTTTAATGATGCAAAAATTACAGATATTCTTGAGCAATTAGGACGATGGTATAACATTGAAGAAATCAACATTGTTAAGAATTCAGAAGAGAAAATAACGGGAACGTTTCAACAGAGTAACTCTTTACGCGACGTATTAGATCGGCTAGAAGAAGTAAGTGATATAAAGTTTGAAATTAAAGGAAGGAGGCTTATGGTCTTATAGAATAACGGTGTAATATCATTAACGAGCAGACCAATAAAAAGAGCCAAGAACAGGGGCAATCGTTCTTGGCAAAAAAGTGTTGGTCTTAACAAATAATTCATTGATTCGGAATTTTTATTATAGCAACAAACAAATGTATAAAAAAAATAATAAACCATATTACCCGAAATGGGGATATATAATTCGCCTGTGTGTACTTATGAAATTGGCTTTTCTTTTGATTTTGTTATCAACATTTAATGTTCTAGCAAATGTTTCAGCACAATCTCTATCGCTTCATGTTAACGGAGGGAACCTTCGAGCGGTAATGCTTGAAGTGAAAAAGAAGACAGGATATGATTTTCTATATAATAGCAAGGCTTTAAAAAACTCCAAGCCTGTTTATGTGCAATTAAGCAATGTCTCATTGGAGACAGCACTAGACGAAATAGTCAAGGGCCAAAATCTGGCATACAAGATTAAGGGATCAAATGTAATTATTTCTGAAAAAAAGAACTCGAACTTTTTTGGGGAAGTTCAAGTGCGCGAGATCTCGGGAATTGTAAAGGATCAAAAAGGTGTCCCAATTGTGGGGGCTAATGTAAGTGAATTTGAAAAACAACATAATCAAGTGAGAACAGATGATGAAGGTAGATTTCGAATTAAGGTTAGTCAAAATAGTACCAGATTGTTAATTAGCAATGTAGGTTATAAGAAAGAAATAGTTTTCCTATCATCAGGTAGTTTTGTAAATATCACACTTAATATCGAAGTAAGTGGGTTAGATGAGGTTGTGGTAATTGGGTATGGAACACAAAGAAAAAGAGATGTTACAGGCTCTGTTCAGAATGTCAAAATAGAAGGCAGTCCGATGGCCGATCTTCCTTTCGCGAATCCTCTACTAGCACTTTCTAGTACTGTACCGGGAATTCAAGTGGCTCCTCAGTCTTTGGCGGGACAAGATCCATTAAGTAGCATGTCAATACGAGGTGAAAATTCGATAGACAAGAACGCAACCGGACTCAATAAACCGCTATTGGTCGTAGACGGTATAATTTTTAATGGATCTATAAATGAAATTAATTTTCAGGATGTAGCAAGTATTGATGTACTGAAAGATGCTAGTGCCGCAGCAATCTATGGATCAAGATCAGCAAATGGTGTAATTTTAATTACAACAAAAAAGGGAAATTCGGAGAAACCGTTAATCTCTTTAAATACATCCTATGCATTTCAGGATTGGTCAAGAAAGCCCGCTATGCAAGATGATGCAGATATAATTTTAAAGAACCGCTGGGATTTTTTGGTCGGTAGGGGAGATATTCCAAAAGATGCTCAATTTGATGCGTTTCGAGTGTTAAATGCAACCGAACAAAAGGCTTATGAACAAGGTATATTTACCAACTGGCTGGACGAAATCACTCAATTTGCTCCAGTACAAAATTATAATGTCAGTGTGTCAGGTAATTCAAAAGTTGTAAATTATTACTTGTCTGCAGGTATATTCGACCAAAAAGGGGTGATTATGAATGATCGCTATAAGAAAAAGACGTTCATGGGTAAAACCGAGGTTACAATTAATCCTTATATTAAGATTGGTACGAAGGTGAATTATTTTGATGCAGACAATTCAGGTTTACGCCCTAAAATGCAAGAAGCTACCTGGATGAGCCCCTTCAGTTTTACTACTAATCCCACTGAGGGTTATGAGAACTGGATTCCTTCACACCCAGCTGGAGCTTCTGGAAGTCCCTTGATAGGTAGTGCGCTGAGGCCCGGACCAGCATACGCAACGAACGAACTTAGAGACCGGACAATTGATGGGACAGGGTGGTTCGAAATCTCCAATCCATGGGTTAAAGGTTTGAAATATACCTTTTCACTTAATGGTACTTCAAATAGAGGAGTCAACAACCAAATGTTTGATCCTCGATTTTGGGTAGATACACGGATTCCGGAGCGAATGGATAATTACAATAAACTTTATTTGGCGAATGTCTCTGGATATGCTCAAACAGCGGATAAAACAACATGGTTATTGAATAGTATTCTTTCTTATACGAATACATTTGGTAGACACCATATTGACGCTCTATTTGGATATACCAGAGATACTTATAAGTATGAACTTTTGAGAGCCAATGGGTCGGGTTTTGAAATGCCTGTCACCTTATTATGGGACGGTTTGCATTTAGCAAAATCACAAACCGTCTCCAAAACGCAAGAGCGTTATCAAAATGTGGGTACTATGGGGCGTGTTTCCTACAATTTTTCTGATCGCTATTTCTTTACAGGTACATGGAGACGAGATGGTTTTTCAGGATTTTCTGAGGGAAATAAATTCGGTACATTTCTCGGTGCTTCAGTTGGATGGAATTTAACCAATGAGTCATTCTTGAAACAAAAAGATTGGCTTCAATTATTGAAACTAAGACTGTCATATGGCGAAACAGGTAATCAAGGTATAAGTCCATATGCTACATTATCAAAGGTTGCTACAAGTTATAATGTGTATGGCGAGAATTCGCAGATAGATATTTATCCTACTTCTATGGGTAATAAAAAACTGACCTGGGCAACGACCGGAGTTCAGAACCTTGGGGTTGATTTTGCGCTGATCAACAACAGGATAAGCGGGTCACTTGATATATACAAATCTAAAACAACGAATCAGCTTCTAACACGTAGCATTCCGATCCTTACGGGCTATTCTACCGTATTGACCAATGCAGGTCGGGTGGATAACAAAGGGATTGAATTCAGCCTTTCTGGAAGGGTTTTAGATGGTGATGGTAAGACAGCTCTACGTTGGGAACCAAGTTTTTTGTTTTCATTGAATCGGAATAAACTAGTTGAATTGTATGGGACTTTTGACAAAAATGGAAACCCTATTGATGATATTGGAGGAGCCCCCGGAGGTGACGCCTATCTTGTAGGGAAATCTATCCATTCAGTCTGGGATTTAAAAATGTTGGGTATTGTACAACAGGATGATTCCGAATATATAGAAAAATATGGAGCAAAACCAGGAGATGTAAAGTTTTTGGATTATAATAACGATGGTAAAATTAATGCGACTGATAGACATTATCTTGGGGATAGAGATCCATTATTTACGATGGATTTAAATAATACATTAACGTACAAAAATTTCTCGCTTTATTTCAGTTTTAAATGGATGGCCGGAAATGATCAACATTTTTTAGGAAAGAATCAGTTTGGAACAATGTTGTCAACGAGCGTAAGTTCAAATGCACATCTTAGGGATGTAACTCCATATACCATTGAACAGCCAAATAATGAATTTCCTCGTGTTAACTGGTCGAATAGTTACTCCTATCAATTTTGGCGGGATCGAAGTTTTCTCAAATTAAAAGATATTGGTCTTTCATATAATGTGGATCCCCAATCGTTATCCAGAATAAAGCTCCAGCGTATGAGAGTTTATGTAAGTGCCAACAATGTATTCACAGCAACGAGATGGAACGGGCTTGATCCGGAAGATGGTGGCATTATTGCGGCCCAACCGGGGAGTAACTACAATTGGAGTTTTCCGGTGCTGAGGACGTTCTCTTTTGGAGCAGCTGTTTCATTTTAATTGATCAATTCATATAAAACGTTATTAGGATTATGACAACAATATTTAAAGTAGGGACAAAATCGTTAGTAAGAAATTTATTATCACTTTCTATTCTTTTAGGGAGCTTTGCCGTATCGTCCTGTAATGACGAAAAATTCTTAGAAGAAAAAGTTTACCAATTAACGACAGGTACAGCGTATGAAACGCCGGATCAGATAAACATGGCAATAGGCTATCTTCACAACCGGATGCAGTATTTGTCCTTTGGAAGAGGACCAGCGTACGATAACCTTTTTACGGGTAGTGGCCTTGATGGATTTGCACGGGTCGGGGATGAGTCATACATAACAAGTGACTGGTCACAAATGACATCTGTGAATGCTTTTACACAACATTGGGCAGATAATTTTAGCCAGATGATCAATTATTCAAATACAATTATTGAAGCTTGTGATAACTCTACTGTTAAATTTACTAGTGATGAGCAAAAGAATACCTTTAGGGCGGAGGCTATATTCTTTCGGGCTTTTGCTCACCGATGCCTTGCGGGAATGTTTGGTGATTGGGCTATTATTACTGAGGTAGCAAAGGAAGCGAAGACAGATTATATTCGTCACCCGAGATTGGAGGTTTGGAAACAATGTAAGGATGATCTTGAATTTGCTGTTAAATATCTTCCTATTAAGACTAGTGAATCTGGAAGGATTGTCCGCGCCGCCGCTGACCATCTATTAGCAGAGATCTATATTAGTTTAGGGGACCATTCTGATCAAAAAGAATACTATGCTGAAGCTATCAAAGCAGCATCACGGATCATTGATGGAACAGATGGTTCTTATCGATTGATGACTGAACGCTTCGGGAGTCGTCAGGCAGAAACTGGAAAAAACGTCTATTGGGATCTGTTCCGGGCTGGCAATTTTAATTATCAAGGAGGTAACTTGGAAGCGATTTGGGTCGTTCAATATGATTATAATAAAGCACTTGCTGGGACGGGGGGAGCTCCTTCGTCGCAAAATAGTAACCGATTGTTACTGGAACAGCAGTTCTTACCTAATTGGTATTACCTCAACAGGATGGAGACCGATGCTCAGGGAAATCGAAACTATATATTTGGTAAAGGTGCAGTTACTTTTCCAAATGGATCTTCCAGTGAAAATGGAAATGATCTTACTGGTTATGCTGAATGGAACACAAGGAATCGGCCAACGAACTATTTTTTCTACGATATCTGGAATCGAAGTGGAAAGGAAGATATTCGGAATGCCGAAGTAAATATCCAACGTCAGATGCGACAAGCAGGTGGTGAATTATGGGCCACTGTGTTTAATGATTTACGGAGACAAGGGAAAGGGAACCTTATTGCGGCAACCGATACGATCCACCACGTTTATCCAAGGGTATGGAAGTTTTCTTCCGACCAGCATATTAATGGAGATCCAAAACTTTATGACGCGGATATTTATCTTTTTAGACTGCCCGAGACCTACTTTTTGCGGGCAGAAGCTTATCTGAAACAGGGCAATACGCAATTGGCTGCGCGAGATTTGAATATCGTCCGGTCACGCTCACAGGCTAGAGCCGTGGAGCCTGCAGAAGTGAATATGGACTATATTTTGGATGAACGTATGCGTGAGTTATTCGGTGAAGAATTTAGGTTGGTTACTTTAAGTCGATTGTCAAGTAAAGAAAATCCGGTATTGGTAAATCGCGTGAAGAAATATGGTTGGAAATTTCCCAATCTTAGTGCCGGTCGACCTAATATTCAAGATTTCCAATGGATTTATCCGGTCCCTGAAACGATTATTAGTGCCAATACTGGTGCCGTATACACTCAAAACGAAGGTTACTAAATAATGAAAAATATTTGCTTAGGTCTGATTGTCACGGTCATAAATCTATTGTCTGTCATTTCCTCTTATGGACAGCTATTTCAAAAGAGGGATATTGAGAGTTTGATGCGTGTAAAATCAACAACGGCCATGGTATTGAAAGATTCTATTCCCTTATTATTTGACACTTATCATACGCAGGGACTTACAAAAATAGGCGATTATTTTTTTTTGACGGGGGTGGATGTTCATCGTTGGCCAAAAGCCTATAAAAAGTTAATGGGTAAATTTGATCGTGATGTTGGCGTTGGAAATGGATATATTATGAAGTTTAACCTGAAAGGGGAATTGATTTCTAAAGTCAGTCTTGGTCATGGGAGCATGTATCATCCAGGGGGGATAGATTTTGACGGTGAAAATATCTGGGTTCCGGTATGTGAGTATCGTCCTTTTGGTCGGTCTTTGATCTATAGACTAAACCCGATTACGATGGCTGCACAAGAAGTATTCATAGTCGATGATGCTATTGGTGCGATCATCTATAATCGTGACGAAAATGAACTCATTGGTATGAATTGGGATGCTGTTCAGTTTTATAAGTGGAAAAAGGTATATGGAGAAGATAAATGGGATTTAACGTCAGTGTCTAGAAATGATCAACATTTCATTCATTATCAGGATGGCCAGTATATTGGACAAGGTTTGATGTTATGTTCAGGTTTAAATAGCTTTCAGGCAGTACCAAATACAAAAGATAAGATCATCATCGGAGGACTTCAACTATTGGACGTCAAGACCTATTCGAGTAGATATTCAATACCCATAGAACTCTGGAGTAAAAAGGGGCGGGTAATGACTGGAAATCCTTTTTGTGCAGAAGTGATTGATGGAGAAATCAACTGCTATTTTGTGCCTGATGATAACCATTCTATACTTTACACCTATCGGATAAAGAACTTATAGCAATAAAGGAAGAAACGTGAATTTCGTTTCTTCCTTTCCTTAGGAAAGAAAAATAAAAACATGAAAAATTATATCTTATTATTAATCGTCATATTTTTAATAGGGAATGTCCATGGACAATCTAAAAAAGCGATCGAAGACCATTCTTCAGAAATATTAGTAGTGGCGCACAGAGGGGCACATAATCGATTTCCTGAAAATTCAATATCATCCATAAAAGAAGCAATTGAGCTAGGGGTTGATATGGTTGAAATTGATGTGCGGCATACTAAAGATAATATGATGATACTGATGCATGATGAGACATTAGATCGCACTACAAATGGAAAGGGATTAGTTTCCGAACATACTTGGGAAGAGATAAAAGGTTTACAGCTGAAAAATAATGATGGAACTGTTTCTGCGTATAATATCCCACTGTTGAAGGATATTTTAATGAAATTCAAAGATAGAATTCTATTTGATCTCGATATAAAAACCCCTTACTTTGTTTCAGTAATTGAGTTGGTCGAACTTACCAAATCTTCATCGGCCTGTTTTTTTTTGTTGGATGATGAAGATAAGGCTATGTTTTTAAGACGGCGAAATAATGACTTAAAAATCCTTTTTGCACCGAAAGATGAAACCTCCCTCTTGAAGGTTATGGAGCAAATAAAACCTGAAATAATCCATCTCAATGATAAGATAAATACCAAATTGGTCAATTCTATTGTAAAAAAAGCAGGGAGTAGAACATTCATTAATAGTCTTTGGAACATTGATAGGATAATACTTGAGAATTCAGAGAATTTCCACAAATTATATCAACATGGGGCGAATATGATTCAGACAGATTATCCTGAGATTCTATTAAGGCATCTTCGTATAAATAAACTTCATAAGTAATATAAATTTCCTACAGCAAAAAGCTTTGCGTCAGCATCTAACAATAAAATTAACGGTGGACAGATTTGGAGTAGTAGAGTTTGGAGCTAACAATACTAATACCAAGGACTTGCGGCTAAAACCTCTGTTGAACCAGTGAGCCATTGATCGATTTTTGAAATCTTCTTAAACTTTGGATATTTATTAGCTGGAAGAACACAGAAAGAGCTTGCAACATCCCATCATTGCTTCCAAAAGTGCGGAAACTACTCGTCTCTATTTATAAAGGGGCTCATAATGGGTTTTGGTTTACCACTTTAGAAGATACGAAAGATATAACGATATCGTAACTTTCGTTTAATAAATAGGTAAACTTAAGACCCTTACTTTAGAATTTTAAAAATAGACCATTTTGCTACTATGAAAATTGAAGACATCATATGGACTTCTGATGATTTTGATAGATTTCAGGCGGGTGACTGTGCTATTTTCAAAAAGGTCTATAATCATTATCAAGAGGCAATTTTAAGGAAAGTTCTCCGATTCTGCAATCAGTTTGAAGATGCCGAAGAGATCGTGCAGGAGACATTTATCCGATTGTACCAGCACCGTACTGCAATTGGTGAACCAGCGGCAATATTCCCTTTTCTTTTCACTGTATCCAAACGCCTTTCAGTCACCTTTTTTCGAAAACGGGTAGTAAAAGCGAAATATCTCGAAAGCCTTGGAAAGGATTGGACAGAAATATCTACCAGTTTTCAGGAACAAATGGAAAATCATGATATACAACAGCTTATTATGGATGTACTGGAAGAACTCCCCACGCAGCAAAAATTGATTTTCATCAAAAATAAAATTGAAAATCAATCCTATCAGGAAATTTCAGACCATTATGGTCTCAAAAGAAATACAGTGCGCAATCACATCGCTTTGGCCAGTAAATTTGTTCGTTTTAAGCTCCAGAAACTGCTATTTATATTTTTTTTAATAAAAATGTTATTTTGATTGGTACTATATCTCCGATCGAGCGTGTATTGAATTAGAAGCGCTTAATTATGGAAGATAAAGCTAAATTAAAACGGCTAATAGAACGGTTTAACCAAGGTCATTGCAGTAAAGAGGAATTGGAATTTCTCACTAAACTGTTAGACTCTCCTGCAGGAAAATCTGAACTGGACGCTTACTGGAATGAACCTGAAGATAGCGATCCCCATCTTTTAGCGCGCACATCAAAAAGTCGTTTTGATCAATTTATCAGGGATCAGGGCGATAAAAAAGAAGAAAAAGTACGTGTACTTTGGTCCGGGCCTGTTATTAGAACTGCAGCATCTATCGTTGTTCTCATAACCTTGGCTAGTTTATATTTTTTCATCGCACAGGACAAAAAATCTTCGAACAACAAAACAATAGCCTCAAAAACAATATCGACGCCAATTCAACCCGGTCAGGAAAAAGCTAAAATTTTCTTTGAAGATGGTCATACCATCGATCTTGAATCGCTTCAGGTTGGACAGATTGTCCATGTCGGAAAAATTAGAATCATGAAAGGAAAAGACGGTGCTATATCCTATATCAATGCAAACGCAGCGAAAACTTCCGGCGATCCAATCTACAATAAAATCGTAACACCTCGGGCGGGAGAATATCACCTCATACTGCCTGATGGGACACAGGTCTGGTTAAATGCCATGACGACACTCAGATATCCCATATCTTTTGGTACGAAAGCAAGAACAGTAGAACTTGATGGCGAGGCCTACTTCAAAGTCAGTAAGCAACAGTTGGAAGGAAAACGAATTCCGTTCATTGTCCATACCGGTAATCAGCAGCTTGAGGTACTGGGGACTGAGTTTAATGTCAATAGCTATACAAAACGTATTCAAACCACGTTAGTCGAAGGTAGCATCAGCTTAAAGAGCAAAAAGAATAGCAAGGCTCCGTTATTGCTGAAACCAAATCAGATGGCGCAAATGAATGCCGAGGGTAGTACATTGGACATCAGCGAAGTTGATCCATTTTATATCATCGCCTGGAAGCAAGGACAATTTGCATTTGATAACACACCATTACATGAGGTCATGGAATCAATTGGAAGATGGTACAACGTAGATATTACCTATCAAACGGATCTGAACGGTATTCGTTTTTCAGGAACAGTCTCCCGATTTGAACGCCTGGATAAACTGCTGAAATTTCTGGAGCTTTCGGGTGATGTACATTTCAACGTTAAGGAAAGGAGGGTGATAGTGATGAAGTAGTTTTATTCTCTATCGCTTTACATGAAATCAGGAGCGTTGGTCCCGCCCCTGATCCAATGTCTTGCGACAAACGATTGCAGTTAAACCCATTGTAAAATTTAAACAACCGATTACAAATGTATAAAAAATTTCGGCTCAATCCCCTATTTGATAAGGGATCTGCCTATGCTGTTAAATCAATTTCCATGAAATTGTCACTAGCCTTACCACTTTTATTTGTGGCTTCATTGCAAGCTAGGTCCAATTCGTTTGGACAGAGTATCACCTTAAACAGAAAGAATGTAAAAATTCAGGTGATACTAAAAGAGATCCAGAAACAGAGCGGCTATAGTATCCTCTATAATTCAGCGTTGATTCCCTCAAAAAAAATTGATATCCATATCGCCAACGAAAAAGTAGACTTAGCTCTTTACAAAATACTGGCTGATTTTAATATCGGTTTCAATGTGGTGGATAAAAATATCATTCTTGTTCCACTTAAATCCCAAACATCTACTATTTTATCCCGTAATGAAGACATCCGACAGGAAAAACTGATATCCGGAACTATTGTTGATGATAAGAATATGCCGCTCTCACGAGTATCAGTTACTGAAAAAGCTACCGGTCACCAAACGGTCTCAGATGAAAATGGACATTTTGAGATTAAAGTAAACAACAGCAAAGTAACCCTTCTATTTTCTGCTTTGGGATTTCAACGGAAAGAAATGTATATAGATGGAGAAAAACCTATAAAAGTCCAGCTCATACCAGCATTAACTGCCATAGATGAAGTTGTGGTGGTTGGTTATGGCCAACAGAAAAAAGCGAATCTCACAGGTGCGGTAGATAAGATATCCTCTGATAGACTTGAACGATTTAAAGCGACCAATCTTGGGGAGTCTTTAGCGGGTCAAGTACCTAGTCTCAATATCAATTTCAGTGATGGGAAACCTGGCCGCGGTGCATCATTCAATATTAGAGGAACAACTTCCATCAACGGTGGATCTCCATTGGTATTACTGGATGGGGTTCCCATTTCATCTTTCGAGCTCAATAACATTAGCCCACAAACCATAGATAATATTTCCTTTCTGAAAGACGCCTCTTCGGCGGCCATCTATGGTGCTCGCGCGGCCTATGGCGTCATCCTTGTGACCACAAAGGAAGGTAAGGAAGGTAAAACGGAAGTAAATTACAACAATAACTTCAAGTGGGGGAAAGCCACCAAAATACCAAAAGTATATACGGGTATCGACTATCTCGAAATTCAGGAGAAAGAGTTCAACGGAAATATTGGGCAGACCTATTATACATCACCTCAAGTCCAGTATCCCTATGACGTGGCAAATGATCCTTCATTGCCAAAGTATGATCTGAAAACAATCGGTGGTAAAGCTACTTTATTGCTGGGCGGCCCTGTAATCAATTATTACGATGAGTGGTTTAAAGATTACAGCCCTAGTCAGAACCATAATCTCAGTGTTCGGGGCGGCGGCAACAAATTGAAATTTTACCTTTCCGGGGACTACAATAGACAAGAGGGAAGCTTAAAATTTAAGCCGGACCAGATCAATCGGTATAACCTACGGAACAACAATACATTTGCGGTATCGGACAAAGTGAGCATTTTCACAAAATCTTCACTGACGATTCGAAACGATAATGTGCCGAACACTTACTTGTATGGTTTTAGTTCTAACCCTTGGCGCTTTATTGACAATACAAATCCACTGATGCCTGAAACAGTGATGGTGGATGGTAAGGCTGTACCTACTGATATTGGATTTTATCGGCAATTTATCGAAAAACAGTCAGACGACCGTCTGAATACCAAAAGTTTTCTGAATTCAATAGGCACTGATGCAAACCTCCTGAACGATGAATTAAAACTGCACGCGGACTTCTCTTATCTTTATTACCAATGGTACAGAAACAGATGGTGGGACAATACAGGTCCTTATTTATCTCATTCATTTAACAATAGAAATGTCGTTCTGGCTTCATATGCCGACGCCGGCCCACCAAAAGTCTATAAAAGTAATACACAGAGTGATCTCTATAATGTCAACGCTTATGCCAATTACCGGAAAGCATTTGGGAAACATAAGATTGATCTTACTTCAGGTATGACTTTCGAATCATACCGTTATCACTATGAAACGGTTGAACATCAAAATCCCATTGTTGGTCTGGATGAACATGCGATCAACCTTGCAACAGGACTATTTCAGGGAAGTGATGATGACGACAAATATGCAAATAGAAGCTTTTTTCTACGGGCGAATTACAATTTTAATGAAAAATATCTCCTAGAGATCAACGGCATGCACAACACAACTTCTAAATTTAGAAAGGAAAACCGCGGTGCATTCTTTGGCTCAATATCCGGAGGCTGGCGTATTTCCGAAGAGGATTTCTTTGCGCCTCTGAAAAATACAATAAACAACCTGAAGTTGCGTGGGTCATTTGGTTCACTGGGCAACCAGAACATCGGCTCATTTGACTACCTCTCTATTATGAGCATGACGAGATCTCCCTATCTACTCGATGGTGAACAATATACCTATACATCAGTACCTGCGCCAAAGTCGGAGAATTTTACCTGGGAGACGAGTAAAAGTGTAGACGTAGGTTTAGATGCCAATTTCTTTAACAATAAGCTAGAGCTTGTTGCGGACTGGTATCAACGCAATACCAATAATATGCTTGCCCCTTATCATTCGCTTCCATCGGTATTCGGAGCTACGGTCCCAAAAGAAAATATTGCTTCCCTACGCAATCGGGGCTGGGAATTAAGTCTGGCCTGGAACGATAGAATCGGATCGGTAAATCCTTTCGAATATGGTATACGGTTTAACATCTCAGATTACAGGGCTTTTATCACAGACTATTATAATCCGACAAATTACTTAGGAGACCTTTATATTGGCAAGGAAATGGGAGAAATATGGGGATTGAACACACTTGGATTCTTTCAGAGCGATGAGGAAGCAAAAAACTCGGCACTGTTAAAGACAAGCAGCTACAAACAATTTGCGTCCAAAGGAACCATCAAATTTGAAGACAGTAACCAAGATGGTGAAATCAGCAAAGGTTCCTGGACGCTGAATGACTCTGGTGATTATCGAATAATCGGTAATTCAACACCCCGGTATCAATATGGAATCAACCTTAATATGCGATACCAAGGTTTTGATATGGCAGCATTTTTCAAGGGCATTGGAAAAAGAGACATTTATCCCAGTGCAGAAACAGCAAATTTCTGGAGTTCCTATAACCGTAAATACCAGGTGCTACTGGAGCATGTCGTCAAAGACCGATGGACAGAAGATAATCCCAATGCATATTTTCCAAAACCACAGGGTTACATCGCACTGGGAGAAAATGACCTGGGTGTAGCACAGACCCGCTATCTCCAAAATGCCTCTTTCTTAAGATTGAGTAATCTGATCATCGGTTATACTTTCCCCAAGAAAACCTTCAACAATAAAATAAACAATCTACGTGTCTATCTAGCCGCAACCAATCTAATGGAATGGACTAAGCTCCACAATACTTTGGATCCTGAAGGTCTGGATAAAGATCCTGATGCAAATGCAGCCAGTGTAGGGATGGGTACTGCCTATCCTATTCAGCGAACATTCTCCTTTGGTCTTGAACTCGGCTTTTAATTCGTAAATAACCATGAAAAAGATTACCCACTATTCGATATACGCAACACTACTTTTGGTCACTATGGCCTGTAGTAAACAATTTGACCTTCGTCCTGATACACAGGTTGCCGAGTCCCTTTCATTATACAAAACAGATGCTGGGCTGGCAACATTCGCCAATGGCTTTTACAATAACCTTGATCCCAATGTCATCAAAGATGATAAGTATAGCGACAACATGGAACATATCACTACTCCTCCTGCCATGCGGTCATCTAATTATACAGTGCCAACCGCACTGGGAAGTGGTGGATGGAGCTGGTCACAATTGAGAAACATCAATTATTTTATCCAGAACGTCAATACTTACACAGAGGATCAGGAACTGAAAAGAAAGTATCTAGCTATCGCACGCCTATTTAGAGCGCAGTTTTATTTTCAAAAAGTCAAAACCTTTGGCGATGTTCCCTGGTATTCGACCCCTCTAAAAACAAGCGACACAGAGGAACTATATAAAGGCAGAGATTCAAGACAAGTCGTCATGGACAGTGTCTTAAGCGACCTCAATTTTGCAATTGAATACTTGCCGAAAGAAAAAAGTAAAAATAGAATGACAAAATGGACTGCCCTTGCTTTAAAATCAAGGATAGCTCTGTTTGAAGGTACCTACCGGAAATATCACACGGATACAAAATTGCCTAACGCAAATGTTTGGCTAGAAGAATCTATTAAAGCCTCAAAAATACTAATAGAAAGTAAATTATACAGTCTATATTCGTCGGGGGCAGTAGATAAAGATTATGCAGCACTCTTTCAAGCGGCCGCAGCCAATACCACTGAAGTTATCCTAGCCCGTTCATCGACGCAGAATTTTATCTACTATACCCCTGAGTTCACCTCCACCTCGAATGGAAACTTTGGGGCGACCTTCTCACTGATAGCTGATTATGCAAAAATTGATGGCAGTTCTTATTTTCAAAGCAACAATGGGGAAATATTCAAGAAGACCTATGCTGAAGAATTTCAGGATAGGGACCTCCGGTTGCGACAAAGTATCGTGTATCCGGGTTATATCCGAATCGGTACAACAACAGTTGCTGTCAATGACTTTGCGGAAAACAGAACAGGCTATCAGGTGACAAAACGTGTAGGTGCACCAATTGAAGATCAAGGAAGTGATAGCAGAGATGTCATTCTGATCCGCTATCCGGAAATTCTTTTAAACTATGCCGAAGCACGTGCCATATTGCAACAACTAACGCAGGAGGACCTCGATGTAACGATCAATGCCTTACGCCGACGGGCAGGAATAGAAAGCAAGTTGTCACTCCCGTTAAAGACTGATCAGAACCAGCTGACACGCTATAAACGAACTCAAGATCCCAATACACTGGAAATATGTCGTGAACGACGCGTTGAATTGGCATTTGAAGGTTTTAGAAGAGACGATCTAATCCGATGGAACGAAGGTCATCTCTTTCGATCAGATTATCAAGGTATTTATATCAAAGGATACAATGAATATATCGATCTTGACAACGATGGTAAATTCGATCTTTATGTCATGCGACCGAGCGACAATCCCCCTGCAAACAGAATTACTGGTGTACAATATTTTAAATTATCAAATATAAATGGCCTAAGTGATGTTAATTCAGGGCGTATCATGCCTTATAATCTCGCGCGCAAGCCATTTGAGCAATGGGAATATTTAAATCCTATCCCATTGGAAGAATTGACCTTAAATACGAATTTAAAACAGAATGAAGGATGGAACTTAGTAAAATAATTCACGCTTTGGTGTTATGGCTCATTATAACACTACCTTATGCCGTCAAGGGCCAACAATTAACTCAGATCCCGGAGGGACACTGGGTCGCTTGTGGAGATGATAAAGTGCTTATCATTAACCCTGCAATTAGCTCCGATAGCACAGCCGTGATCTGGAAATGGCAATTCAAGGAAAGTGCCAATCAGATACCGAAGGAATATGCTAACTATTTTAAATCAATAGATGAATGCAAGCCAGTTTTTGCGAACAAGAAAATTTTAATTACCTCATCGACTGGAGCAACTTGCTTACTAAATATTGCTGATAAAAAAATTGAGTTCTATGCGAGGACACCTATGGCTCACTCAGCGGATCTACTGCCCGGGAATTTGGTGGCTGTGGCAAATTCCACCCACCCAAAGGGAAATTCGCTGGAACTCTATCGCCTGAACCGTATGGAGGAGCCCATTTACAAGGACTCCCTTTATTCAGGACATGGTGTGGTATGGAATAACAAATTGCAACAATTATTTGTGTTGGGTTATGACGACCTGCGAACGTATGAGTTAACCAGTTCCAACAATTTGGCCCCCGTCAATAAGATAAAAATCCCAGGAAAAGGTGGACATGATCTCTCATTGGTTGATGACGATCGTCTACTGATTTCCTTTACAGATGGTGTAGTTATTTTTTCTGTAAAGGATCAGAAATTTGATCCCTTCTCGCCCTTAGCAGATCTACATCATATAAAATCAGTAAATTGGAATCCGAAGACAAACCGTCTGATATATACCAAAGCAGAAGAAAGTTGGTGGACATTTAATATTTATTCAACCAATCCTGATCAGAAAGTATATATACCGACATTAAAACTCTATAAAGTCCGTGTTTGCAATTGAATATAACGGATAAGCGGGACGGTTTATATGTTAATAAAGATATAAATCGTCTCGTTTTTAATATTGTTTTAAAGTCGAAAACAAACCTGTTGTATCAAAAACAGATATATTGAGTTGATCAATATAATGTTTGGTTTGAGATTAATAGTAAAAAAAATCTTTTTTTTTTAAAAATAGTAAGCAAAATACTATCTTATATTCATAAAAAGATAATATTTTGTAAACATAGGATCATTTTTATTTTTTTATTTTGGTGATAATGAGTAATATGATTTTATATCGCCTTGTTTTTATAATCCTATTTGGTCTTAATATCATTTTTCTGTCTTGCGATAATACCGACCACACCATCAAAATGAAAGGTTCAGATACGGAGGTCAATCTCGCCGTTAATTTAGCCGAAGCATATAACCAAACGGACCCTACATTCAGTATGGCCATTTCAGGCGGAGGCTCGGGACTCGGTATTACTTCGCTATTAAATGGACAAGCAGATATCGCCAACTCATCACGTCCCCTGACAGAAGAAGAACTGGCGCTCTTCAAAAAGAACAATATGCCTTTAAAGACTGTTGTTTTTGCCGAAGATGCCACTGCATTTGTCGTTCACAGCGATAACCCAATCACGGAGCTGGACGTGAATACACTGTCAAAAATCATGAGTGGTGAAGTCGAAAACTGGGAATCAGTAAGCGGACAGCATGTTCCAATAAACATATACGGCAGGCAGAGCAGCTCCGGCACTTACTCATTTATTCGCAAAAAGCTAAAAATAGCCTATAGTCAAAAGGCGAAGGAAATGACCGGAAACGCACAAATTCTGGAAGCCATCAAAATTGACAAGTCTGGTATCGGTTATGTCGGGGCTGGTTATATTTCGAAGAAGATTCAAGACAACAATGGAATCAAGGTATTGAAAATCAAAAACAACGTGGATTCCATTGCCATATCCCCATTAGACCCAACAGCTATAAAAAACAGGTTATACTTCTTTCAACGCCCCCTCTATCAGTTTATTCCCGAAAAATCATGGAGCAAAGTGCTTTCATTTATTCAATTTGAGACAAAGGGTGAAGGGACTAAGATCATCGAAAACTCAGGTTATTACCTTATTCACTAAAATAACATGCAGTACAAACAACGAATAACTATCGATAAGATCGCCAAAATCGTATTCAAGTCCACAGGATATTTGGTACTTGCGCTTCTGGGCGGTATTTTCTTTATGTTGCTATACAATGCTATTGCTTTCTTTCTGGAGGTTTCACCGCTGGATTTTATCACAGGAAGCCAATGGGACCCCACAGCGACAGAACCCGCTTACGGTATTCTACCTTTAATTGTGAGTACGTCGATTGTCTCTTTGGGTGCCATGTTGATTGCCATTCCACTTGGTGTGGGGACCGCTGCTTTTATTTCTGAATATGCAAGTCCCAAGCTCAAGGCAATTTTAAAACCAACGATAGAAATGTTAGCAGCCATCCCTTCGGTCGTGATCGGTTTTTTGGGCATTGTACTCGTCGGTCCTGGCATAGCGGACCTAAACAATCTGCCCAACGGACTCAATGCTTTAAATGGGGCAATATTACTTGCGGTCATGGCTCTTCCAACCATCATCACCATCTCTGAAGATGCCATACACGCTGTACCGCAAACCTACCGTGAAGCAAGTTATGGCCTTGGAGCATCCCGTTGGCAGACATTACGCAAAATTACGATTCCAGCAGCAGCACCAGGAATTATTGCCGCAATCATGCTCGGACTCGGTAGAGCAATCGGCGAAACAATGACCGTATTGATGGCTACTGGCAATGCAGCAATCTTTCCAAAAGGATTTTTTGATTCGGTTAAAACTATTACCGCAACCATTGCTATTGAAATGGGAGAAGTACCTTATCAGACTACGCATTACTACGCCCTGTTTGCCATAGCGATTGTCTTGTTCTTTATGACATTGGTGGCCAATCTGATTGGTGAATATTTTATCAACCGCTTTAGAAAATACCATGCTGCATAAATTCAAAAAACTGACACCGATCATCGAATGGGGGACATTACTCCTGTCCACAGGGCTTGTCTGCTTTTTTTTATTCGTGATCCTATACGATATCTTTACGAAAGGTTCCCATGTATTATCCTGGGAATTTGTATCCAAACTGCCGATCAACGGCATGACACAAGGTGGTATTCTGACACCCATTATCGGCACGGTATTCCTGACATTGATTACAGCACTATTCTCTATTCCCTTTGGAATCTGTTGTGCCATTTACCTCAACGAATATGCCGAAAACACCTGGTTGACCCGAACCATCCGTGCATCCATCCGTAATTTATCCGGCGTGCCCTCTATCATCTACGGCCTGTTTGGGTTAGCATTATTTGTGCAGACCCTAAATTTTGGCACATCAATTTTATCTGCCGGACTCACCTTGGGCCTGCTCTCTCTGCCTTATATTATTACAACAACCGAAGAGGCTCTGCTGCGTATCCCAAGGAGTATGCGGGAGGCAGCATTGGCAGTAGGCGCCACTAAATTTGAGTCGATCAAAGATGTCGTACTTCCTGCGTCTTTGCCCGGAATACTTACAGGCATCGTTCTGACACTTTCCAGGGCTGCCGGAGAAACAGCTCCAATACTATTCACAGGTGCAGCATTTTATATCACCAATTCCTTTGGCAATCTCAATCAAGAATTTATGGCACTGCCCTATCATCTGTACATGCTGTCTACGCAGCATCAATCCATCGAAGAGGTCAGACCAATTGCCTATGGAACAGCATTGGTACTGATCATTGTGGTCTTCCTCATGAATTTAACAGCTTTCTATATTCGGTATAAGTTTAGAAATAATGAAAAGTAAATTGGTTGCTGAGCATCTCAACCTATGGTTCGGGAGCAAACAGGTGTTGAAGAATATCAATATCGAATTCGAAGAAAATAAGGTTACAGCCCTGATCGGACCATCAGGTTGTGGCAAGAGTACCCTTTTGCGGAGCTTTAACCGTATGCACGATCTCTATCCAGAGGCTAAAATCGAAGGACATATCAAGCTTGACGGTCACGAAATCTATCAAAAAGACGTTGAGGTAACTGATCTACGCAAACGCGTTGGCATGGTCTTCCAAAAAGCCAATCCTTTCCCAAAAAGTATCTACGATAATATCAGTTATGGTCTCAAAATCAACAACCTGATTGCTGACAAAGCAACTGTACAAAAAGCGTTGGAAGAAGCCTATATCTGGGAGGAGGTAAAAGATGATCTGAAGAAACCCGCCACACGGCTTTCTGGAGGGCAGCAACAACGGCTCTGCATCGCCAGAGCGGTAGCCTTACGTCCCGAAATTATTTTGATGGACGAACCTTGCTCGGCATTGGATCCCGTGAGTACCCTGAAGATAGAGGAACTTATTCACCATCTGAAAAAAAAATATACCATTGTTATCGTCACACACAATATGCAGCAAGCACAACGTGTCGCCGACAAAACGGTCTTTATGTATCTCGGAGAGATTATTGAACAAGGAGATACGCATCAGATTTTCAACAATCCGCAACACGAAACCACTCGTAATTATATCAGCGGGCATTTTGGTTAGTTTAATCCGGCGATCTAAACTTATTATTAGAGATTTTGAAACCATTGGCCATCCCGATTGGAAAATCGATGACCATTCAATTCGGATAATTTTGACTAATTGAATATTACGCTGAGAAGTCAAAAATTCAATTTTCTTAGTTTTTATGCTTTCATTCAAAATGGTCAATTCCCCCAGGAATCACATAGTCTCAATGATCGTAATCTCCAGATAAGATTTTGAATCTAGATCAGATTGAAAAAAATGCGCATGAGAAAAGGTATATAATAGGATATGCTAATGATAGACTCAAAAAAATCATTGAATATTCACATTTATCATTATCTCAATCAATCATAAATGTCTTTTGACCAAAATTGACGTTTTACTAACTGTTTTTGATAAATCTTCGATTAAAAAATAGAATTTAAAATCTAGATTGAATTGATTTTTTTGTAGTTTAATTTATTTGTTTTCAGTGGTTTATATTTTTTTTATTCTTGATTTTTTGATTTTAAAATCCATATGATATACCCGGAAATATCTCTTTAGTTAGCTTTGGAAAGCTAAAATTTTATGAAAAAGTTTATGAAAAAGTTATCGAATCATTTAGTAAATGGATGCAAAGCTCTTGAGCCAAATCGCTCACAAGCCAAGCTTAATTTTTTTAAGTATGCAGCTAAAACTGATCCTCCTTTTTACATTAACCATGTATTCGAAAATGTGCCTTTAAATCCATTTATTTATGATAATGTAAGCTGTTATTCTTACGGTTATGATATTAATAGCGATTATGGAGGTGGCTTGTGCACTCATCTTTTACCTATTTTCCGTTGGTTTTATAAGGGTAAAGTACTTGAAAGTAATTCTACGATAGCAGGAAATATAGGCAGAACTGTCGAACAACAAGGTCCCGTTTTTAAAACGAAATAACACTATCAATATAATTAAATTAATGAAACCATGAATTTATTAAAACGTTTTGCAGTTTTATTTCTCTGCTTAACTACATTTTACAGCTGTAAGACAGAGGACGTAGATACAGGAGTTTTTGACTCAGGTAAACAGGTAGAATTTTCAGACTATTCGCCCAAAACTGGAGCAATGAGAACCCGTTTGTTCATTTATGGGCAAAATTTTGGTACTGATCTTTCTAAGATCCACGTTTCGATTGGCGAAAATCCCCTCACGGTAATTGGCAGTGATGGTAAGCAGATTTATTGTATGTTGCCGTCACAGGTCGGTTCGGGACAGGTTAAAGTACGCATTGATAATGGTGCGGGTACAGATCATACATTTAGTGATCCCTTTGTCTACAAAGCTACGCAAACAGTGGGTACTCTTGTTGGGGGAGTAGATGAAAAAGGAAATTCGTCCATTGTAAATGGCTCATTTGATATAGCACGTTTTGGAAATCCGAGCTATATACTTTATGAACCTAAAGAAAATAACTTGTTTGTTGTCGAAGCAGCAGCTGCAGTTCGTAAAGTTGATTTGAACGAACGTATGGTTTCGACGTTGATTACCAATGGTCAGGCTTATTTCAGTAAAATACAGACTATCTCCTTAAGCTTTAACAATGATACTTTGTATTTGGTAGATGATAATGGTAAATCCGATAAAAGTCGGGTCGCTATTGCCTATACATTGCGTTCGGAAAATTACCGTCGTGTACACCCATATATTTACGATCGTACGAGTTACAACTGTGCACAGCATCCGGTTGATAACGTCATGTTTTTTAATACATATTGGGGCGGTGGTATACAAAAGGCTTATCAAGATCCCGTAACAAAAGAGTTAACCTCGAAAGAACTGTTTCTGGTAACCGGAAGTGGAAATAATGTGGGACCTAATATTTTTTTCCATCCATCGGGCAATTATTGCTATTTCATGATACAACGAGCCATTTGGAAGAGCAGGTATAATTGGGTGACTAAAGAACTTGAAACCCCTATTCTTTTTGCAGGGCAGTATACGAGTACGAATGATGATGTGGATGCGGTAGGTACTTCGGCCCGATTTGGCTATCTGCGTCAAGGTGTTTTTGTGAGAAATCCGGATTATGCTGGTCAGGAAGATGAATACGATTTTTATGTTTGCGATATCAATAATCATAGCATTCGAAAAGTGACCCCACGCGGTGAAGTGACGACTTTTGCAGGTAAGGGAAGTCCTACTCCGGATGGTAGTAAGAATGGTTATATCGACGGTGATTTACTAAAAGAAGCTCGTTTCAATAAACCGAATGGTATTGCATATGATGAAGAGCGCAAGATCTTTTACATTACCGAAGAAGATAATAAGCGTGTCAGAACAATTAAGACAGAATAAGAGATATAGTTAAAATTATAGGATCAATTTATTAACAGGCAATCTATTTAGATGCTGTTGAACAAGAGCTGTTCTAGCGCCTATTATATTGCTGAATCAAAAGGTTATATGAAAAGTGTAATATTAACCATGTTGTGGCTATGGGTATATATAGTCCCGCTATTTGCCCAACAGGAAAAAATAGAAGTGATGGGAAAGGTCACGGATATAAAAAGCGCTCCATTATTGGGTGTTTCTATTACAGTAAAAGATCAGGCGGGTCTGGGTGTTACTACGGATGCTGAAGGAAATTATAAGATGAAAGTGAATCGGTACCAAACGTTGGTCTTTTCATCGGTCGGATACGAGAAAAAAGAGGTCTTGGTAAAAGATAAATTGACTATCAATGTTATGTTACAGGAATCTGAATCCAACGCACTGGAAGAAGTAACCATCACTGCTCTCGGTCCCCAGAAAAAAGTAACGGTAACGGGTGCAGTGACAACCGTAGATGTAAGTACTTTGAAAACACCGTCTTCGAGTATCACCAATGCACTGGCGGGTAATGTAGCGGGAATTATGGCGATGCAGTCTTCTGGACAGCCTGGTAGCAATGCGTCTAAGTTTTGGATCCGGGGGATTTCCACCTTTGGTGCCGGTACAAGTGCTTTGGTACTTGTGGATGGTTTTGAACGTTCATTGAATGAAATCAATGTCGAGGATATCGAATCATTCTCTGTATTGAAAGATGCATCAACTACAGCAATTTATGGTTCACGAGGCGCAAATGGTGTGGTCTTGATCACAACCAAACGCGGAAAGAGCGGAAAAGTTTCGATTAATGGCAAGGTGGAAGGTACATATAATACTCGCACTTATACACCGAAATTTGCGGATGGATTGACCTATGCTTCGCTAATGAATGAAGCGCGTACCACACGCAACCAAGCACCTTTTTATACGGAAAGTGATCTTAGTTTAATCCGTGAGGGATTGGATCAGGATATCTATCCGAATATCGATTGGATGAAATTATTGTTAAAAGACGGCGCATATACCAAGCGGGCAAGCCTCAATTTGGATGGTGGTGGTACGACTGCACGCTATTTTGTGTCCGGAAGTTATATTGACGAAGGGGGAATGTATTCGACAAAAGATGCGTGGGAAGGTTACGATACAAATGCAAATTATAAGCGCTGGAATTATCGTACAAACGTGGATATGGACATCACCAAGTCTACATTGTTACGTATAGGGGTGAGCGGTTCCTTGGATAAACAAAATCTTCCGGGTGCTACCTATAATGAGATTTGGAATTCATTAATGGGTCAGAACCCGATCTCTGTCCCATTGCGGTATTCAAATGGCAATATGTCGTCGCGTGGGTCAGGAGGCAAAAATAACCCGTGGGTATTAATGACCCAAATGGGCTATATCGAAAACTGGAACAACAAGATCCAGACGAATGTGACGTTGGAACAGAATTTTGATTTTCTTACCAAGGGGATGAAATTTATCGGACGTTTTGGGTTCGATACCAATAACAAGAATTACATCCGTCGGGTGAAATGGCCTACAGGTTATCAGGCGGAGCGCAATCGTGGTAATGCAGGCGAGGTTATATTTAAGGAAGTCGTTGCGGAGCAATTATTAAAACAGGAGTCTAGTGCCAATGGCGACCGATCGGAATTTTTGCAGGCCGAACTGCATTATAACCGGGACTTTAAAGATCATAAACTTGGTGCCGTTATCCAATATAGTCAGGATAAACAGGTCAATACTTCCAGTTACGGTACAGATATTATGCAAGGTATCGAACGCCGCAACCAACGGTTGGCAGGTCGCTTTACCTATGGCTACCAATACCGCTATTTTGTGGATTTCAATTTTGGATACAATGGTTCCGAGAATTTTGCCAAAGGGCACCAGTTTGATTTGTTTCCGGCAGTATCGGGTGCATGGAACGTGGCAGAAGAAACTTTTATCAAAAAGAATCTGAAGTGGGTAAATATTTTCAAGATCCGTTATTCGTATGGTAAGGTCGGAAATGACTATATGGAGAAGAATGGAAAACGTATTCGTTTTCCATATTTAGCAACTTTTACTAATGACGAAAATACTACCAATGGATTTAATTGGGGAGATATTGAAAGTAATAACAGTTATAAGGGGTTGACATATAATCAGGTATCGTCAAATAGTGTAACCTGGGAGGTCGCAACAAAACATGATTTGGGATTAGACTTTTCGTTTCTGAACGATAAGATCGGCGGTACCTTTGACTTATTTCATGAACAACGTGATGGTATTTATTTGCAGCGTGACTATGTACCTGGTATTATCGGTATCAGTGGTTCTGCACCGAGCGCTAACGTAGGGTCGTCCGTCTCCAAAGGTTTTGACGGGTCTATGAAGTTTACCCAGCGATTTGGTGAAGCAAGTATTACTTTACGTGGTAACCTCACTTATAGTAAAAACAAAGTGCTGGAGGCAGATGAGCAATATAGCAATTATCCTTATACGACAAAGGCAGGTTTTCGGGTTAGGCAAAACCGTGGTTTAATGGCGCTGGGATTGTTTAAAGATTACGAAGATATCCGCAATAGTCCCACGCAAATGTATGGTCAGGTCATGCCGGGCGATGTAAAGTATAGAGATATCAATGGTGATGGTAAGATCGACGATAATGATATCGTACCGATAGGTTCAACACCATATCCGAATTTAATTTACGGATTTGGTTTGTCCGCAATGTGGAAAAATTTTGATTTCAGTGTGCTGTTTCAAGGTGCTGGAAATTCCTCTTTCTTTATCAATGGATTTACCATATATCCCTTCAGTCAGGGTGACTGGGGTAATATCTTGTCGGATGTACCAGAGTCTAACCGTTGGATATTGGGCGAGAATGAGGACGTAAATGCCGTATATCCGAGATTAAGCTATGGTAGTGATGTAGGTGCATCCAATAATTTTCGGGCTTCATCGTATTGGTTGCGCAATAGCACCTATCTAAGGATCAAGAATATGGATGTTGGGTACACCTTGCCAAAAACTTTTGTAAACCGTTATCATATCAATAATTGTCGGTTTTATTTTATGGGCACCAACTTGTTGACATTTACAAATTTTAAATTATGGGATCCGGAAATGAATAGTTCAAACGGACAGCAATATCCTTTGTCAAAGACATTTACCGTTGGTATGACACTTACTTTATAATGAGAATATCATGAAAAGAAAATATTTTTTATATGCGCTATTGGCAGGTTCAGCATTTGTTACGAGTTCCTGTAAGGATTACCTGAGTGTGGATCGTTTTTTTAGTGATACGCAAAGTGAAGAACGTATTTTTAACAACAAAGATTATACAGAGCAGTGGTTGGCAAATTGTTATAAACAATTATTGGATTTTAACCTGGAGATCGGACATAGAAACTATACCGTAAGTAACTTTTCGGACGATATGATCTTCAATGAAGGGAGTAACGGACAGGTATATCGGGCGTTTAAATTCGGAGAATATGATTATACGTGGCTAAAAGATTCTTGGTACCAGTCTTATGCCGGTATTCGCCAAGCTTCGATCATGATTTATGCCGTTGATAACAGCGGAAAGTTTAGTGTTGAGCAGGTCCGCGACTATAAAGCACAGGCTCGCTTTATCCGAGCGTATTTGTACTGGCTATTGTTGCGTAAATATGGTCCAGTGCCAATTATGCCAGATAAGAGCGTAGATTATGATGTTGAATATGATAAGCTTTCCTATCCACGGAATACCTATGATGAAGTGGTGGATTTTATATCATCTGAAATGGCCTTGGCAGCAAAAGATCTACCGATGAAGCGCGACAACCGGAATATTGCACGTCCTACAAAAGGAGCTGCACTAGCTACACGGGCGAAAGCTTTACTTTTCGCAGCAAGTCCGCTGGCTAATGGGAATTCAGAAATGTCGGACTTTGTAGATGATAAAGGTAATCCGTTAATTTCACAACATTATAATGAGGCAAAATGGGCAAAAGCTGCGGCGGCGGCAAAAGATGTGATGAATTTAAATGTCTATCGATTGTATACATCTAGTCGGCAATCAAAGGGTACTTCTGCTTATCCTGCTACAATCGCACCGCCGTATCACGCAGAATATTCCACCCGTAATTTTCCGGAGGGTTGGGCAGATATCGATCCGTTTGAATCCTACAGGGCATTGTTTAACGGGGATTTGTACGCCTATGAAAATCCCGAAATGATCTTCACCCGTGGAGAAAACCAAACGGATGCATCTCATGGTATAATGGCACTTTCGCGCCACGAAATGCCGATATCCATCGGTGGATATAACTGCCACGGCTTGACGTTAAAACAGGCAGACGCTTATGAGATGAATGATGGAACGCCATTTGACCGGACGGCAATTCTTGCAAAATATGGTCAGGCGAATATGTTTGTGAAGAAAGACGAAGTCAGCAAATTTCAACCGTTATTGGAAGGAGTGTGGAAAGAGTTCGCTAATCGTGAGCCTCGTTTTTATGCTTCGGTAGCATTTAATGGTTCGTTTTTTGCAGGTGCCAGCGCTACACAAAATATTTCTTACCAGAATAAACAGGTCTTTTTATATCGTAGTCAGACTGATGGACGCATAAACGATAACAACTGGCAACCCACAGGAATCGGGATGCGTAAATACGTCAATCCAAACGATAATCTGACCGGTAGTGGTAAAATATTGCCAAAAGTAGAAATAGCTATCCGCTATGCGGATATCCTCTTGATGTATGCCGAAGCGGTCAACGAATTGAATGGATCTTACTCAATTCCTACATGGGATGGTTTGGGTACACATACCCTCAGTCGGAATGTTTCTGAAATCAAGTCAGCGATAGCACCTGTTCGTATCCGTGCCGGCGTACCTGATTATGATATGAGTATTTACAATGAGCAAGGCTCCCTTCGTCAGAAGATCAAACATGAAAGACAGATAGAGCTGTTGGGTGAAAACCAGCGGTACTATGACTTGCGTCGTTGGAAAGATGCTTTGGTGGAAGAGGGGCAGCAAATATACGGCTATAATACGTTGATGACGAAAGATAATGCGGAGCGCTTTTATGAAATTGTGCAGGTTCCTTTGTTGCAAACTTCGTTTTCAAAGAAAATGTACTTCTGGCCAGTAGATTGGGACGAATTGCGGAAGAATAACCGTTTGACCCAAGCCCCGGGATGGCCATCATTTGACTAATTTAATACTGTATTTGACTATTATGAAAAATCTATTTATATCCATACTGATCGGCTTTAGCATTGTTGGCCTGAATTCATGTAATAAAGAATACAACGATGAACTATATAGCAACATGATTTCGCTTAAGGCTCCCGTTGACGGTACAGGCTTGTACCCGATCTATTTGCGTTACAATCCAAATGGGATCATTAAATATGACTTGCCGGTTCTTCTTAGTGGTTCCCTAGATAGCGATAAGGATATCGACGTTAAGATAGGAGTCGATATGGATACATTAGCGATCTTCAACTATCAGAAGTTTCAATACCGTAAGGATCTTTATTATAAACAATTGACGGAGCAGTTTTATGAACTACCACAGCAATCAGTCCGTATTGCCAAAGGAACGCATACCGCAAATTTTCCGATTACATTTAAGTTTGATAACCTGGATTTGGTGGAGCAATGGGTCTTGCCTATAACCATTCAGGACGATGCAGCGTACAAGCAAAACTATAGAAAAGGGTGGCGTAAGGCCTTGTTGTACATAAAGCCATTTAATAACTATTCAGGACTATATTCTGCGACAGCGATGAACATCTATTACGACAAAGAGACGAAAGATCAGATGGTCGTCAGTAATCGTACAAATTGGGTCGTAGATGAAAATTCGGTTTTTTTCTATGCGGGCATTACCGACGAACGGGATATTAACCGTTCAAAATACAAGGTTATTGTCGACTTTGGCGAAGCGACTGAAGATGGTTTCGGTACAAAAAAAGGACTGCTGACTGTAAAAGCTGTTAACAACGATATTGGATTTTCTGTGATCGGACAGCCCACGTATGATATCCGGGATACTCCAGATAAGACACAGCCTTATGTCTTACACCGATATATTACCATGAAAATGGAATATAAATATAGTGATATCACGTCGGTGCCCGGTAAAGTATTAAACTATCGGGCTACAGGTACGATGACTATGGAACGTAAGCTCAATACCTTAATGCCCGATGAGGATCAGGCTATTCAGTGGTAAAAATAAGTATTTAAGCTTTATTTCAATACCAATCAGAAGATGGACAACTATCGTATGATGGCAAAATCGGGTATCGTAAAAGATAGTTATGTGATTGCAAAATGAAACTTGATACCCGCGGAAATTACATTCAATTGTTATGTCGCAAAAGTATAGGGATCATACAGTCGCGACCATATTATGTCGCTTTTACGGCAGCTATGGATCAATATGAGATTATTACAACTAAATATCAAAGTTTTTATCTGTCAGATCATCTTTCTGGTATGGATAAAGGCTTTTATGACCGGTATAATTTTTCATGATATAGAATGTTCTGTGGGATGTACTGCTGAACTCATTTTCAATTTAATGGGTCAGACTAGAGATTCGGCAATTGCTGAATTCATCGACGGTTCGAAAGCATATGCTATTATTGAGCAATTGAACGATCAAGAAATCAAAATATGTATTGGAGAGTATTCAACCTTAAAAGGTCTGGTAGTACCTAAAGGAAGTTGGCGTTTGAATTATGAGTGTAAACATAAGTTATGGAAAGTCATCTCTGAAGTTTAACTTATCTCTACTAATAATTTTAATGATATTTGCTTCCATTCACACTGCCTTCTTATATTTTGAGAAGTAGGATTATATTGGGATGATGACAGCTTTACCATCCATTTTTCTAATGCTATATACCAAATGGCTCTCCAAATATTAAAGACAAAATCTTTGACTGATTCGGAATATACATGAAAATAACTCAGACTTTGATGAGCTCGCAATAAAAGCCGAAAAAGATGGAAGTTGCTTTTCTCTTTTCGCAAAAAGGTAATGGAGATTTGTATTTATGACCCTTCATTTCTCTTCTTTAGGCTGTATTGCATTTTTACATGCTGCAATCCAAAAGAGAGGGAAGCATATTTTATAAAATGTACTTCAAAAGTCAGGAAGGAATTGAGTAGGTTGAAAAGTCTACTTCGAATATCCTCAATTGGAGGCTCCAATTTAGTTTTTAAAAGCTTTTTGAGACTATTTTGATCGAGTAAAAAACTCATTTGGTATAGGTCAATTATGAGTTCGTCGAGAATATTTGAGATTGTGTCTAATAAAATATATACTTACTGTGAGAATTGAACCATTATAAATAAACATGAAAGCAAATCGAATCCTAACAATCTTTTTTTTAGCAACCACGTTATTATTATTTAATTTTTGTTCCCAGTCAAGAGAAGATAAATATATCGGTTATTGGATAGAAGATGGTAAGGAACATTCGGAAATCCTAGAAATAAAGAAGGAAGGTGATAAACTATATCTGAATAGCAAGGATATAGATGCGCCAGCCACATATAATAAAAATGAAAAAACTCTTAGCGCTCAAATAACCAATGGTTTTGCGTCGGTTACAATATTAATGAATCTCCTTGAAGATACTGATAAAATGAAAATGAGTATCGGAAACAAAGGAGCCGATTTTTCAAGAGCATCTAAAGAAAAAGCAGAGGAATACAAGAAAGCTCTTGACACCTATTACGATCCTGACTTTTTTGTAGGTGAATGGAGAAGTGAAATAGAACAGGAGAAGCCATTAAAACTTATAAAAGAGGGCAATTCGTATTGTTATATCAGTGATTTCCTTGGAAAAAAGAAGCTTACTTACGATAGCAAAAAGCATCTCCTGATCGGAAATATAGGAATTACAACAATAACTATCTGGAGAAGTGGTGATCAAGAAATTACTGCTTACGGTAAAAAATACAGGAAAATAAAGTAAAAGCATTTTGCAAAGAGCTCCATTTTTTACAGCTCTTTTTGGGGGGCTAAATAAGAAATTTTACAGAAATATACTTTAAAAGGAGGACTATTTTACTTTTTCAAAGAATATATTACATTTGATCAATCAAACTTGATAAACCAAAAATCACTTTCTTGTATTCAGCACACTCATGGTAATAGGTTGGATAACTTTTCCATCTTTTTTAGTCTTGCAATTGCTAATCAGTATTATGATCTTAACACTCCTCGCTTCTTGGCTCCTACAGGTACCTTGGTAACGGCTGAGGGCAACAGACCATTGAGCTGGCCTTTATAGAACTAATAATAGGATTGCTTATGGTTTGTTTCACAAAGTATCCTGATGAAGATGAACTGATCCCCAAGTTGAGATTAGAATTTTGGCAATGAGCTGTACTAATAAATTATGTAGTGCTATCGGTATTGAACATGGCATACTATGGCCTTGACTTTTTAATGAGGGGTATCTAGAAGGTCATAAGTATCTTGATTGTTTTTTTGAGCTTCTATTTTGGAATGTTTCAATTGGAAAAGAACCTGAATCATGATGATAAATAATTCGCTATGAAAAACTCATTAAGAATAAAACGAGCAATAAAAAATATTCCCAGGCTGAACTTGCAGATCTAGTAAAAGTTTCCAGGCAGAAGATCAATACTGTCGGACCCTGAAAACATGTCTCTTCTTTAATATTAGCATTGAAAATTACAGTGGTATTTGAGGTTCTGGCGGAGAAAGTGTTTGAACTGGAAGATTCTTAATATTTAGCGTCCCGGTTCTTCCCGGCTTTTATGGCGTATCTGCATCTTTAAAGGAATGCCGAAAGGTTTTTATCATAGATTTTGTTTTTTGCTATATATTCAATAGCGAGATCTTAACTGTCCTTTTTATTTTAACGCTGATCTTCAATCTTGTATAAATTCAAAATTCGCAGATATTAGTTTTAGGAATTTTTCTGAATTCGTTCTGCTAAGTATAATACATGAAAAAAGGATATCAAAAATTATTTATATATAATCAGCTTTTTATTAATCGCTGGCTGATCTCCATAATTCGCTTTCTTCAAGCTAAAGATCAATTTCAATCGGCTAAGGGAAGGTCTTTTTTATAAAAGAGATTAGAAGTATTTGAATAGTTTTATTTTTTATGCCATAGTATGTAGGCGCAGGAGCAAACAACGGCCTATAGTTTTAATCAAAAGATAATATTAAGATAATCATCATTGAAAGGAAATTGATTTTTTTTTATATACTTTCGTGCAATTGTTTTATTCTGAGCATACAAAAGAGCTAGGCTTTATTTCATGTTCAGAGAAGGGAACTGCATAATATTTTAAGCAGGCATGGTATGAACGATAAATCAAAAGAAGATGAACCGTTACCTATCTCGACTTCGTGAGGGGGATGAACAGGCATTGTCTGAGCTGATGGACGAATATTTTATATCACTATGTGATTTCTGCAACTGGTTTATCGATGATATGGCTGTTTCGGAGGAGCTTGTAGCGGATGTATTTTATACAATTTGGAACAAACGTCTAACATTGGAAATACATACAAGTTTGAAATCATACCTTTATACATCTGTCAAAAACAAGGCCTTAAAGAAAAAGAAAAACCTTTCAGTTTCTAGGTCGGTGCAGCTGGATGGCATTACTTATGAGGCGGTGGAGCCTAACAATGCCCTAACAAAAATCATATTAAAGGAGCTTAATAGCGATATTGTAAACCTGGTCCAGACACTTCCGGAGAAACGACGAATTATTTTTGAACTTAATCGATTCGAATCTCTTACCTATAAAGAGATTGCAGCATTATTGCAGATATCGGAGAAAACAGTGCACAACCAAATGAGCCTTGCTATAAAATTCTTGAGGTCACAGGTAAACTTACTCCTGAATGATATATACTAAAAATCCTATACTTTTTAAATTGTTGTTTTTTTAATGATTTGTTAACCTTTCCAGACGGGAAGAAATTGTCAAAAAGGGATCCTATTCGTAAAAACGAGTAGAATGGATGACAGCGAAATTTGGGAACTTATTGCCAAGCAGCTTTCACAGGATTGTAGTGCTGAGGAAGAGGCAGAGCTGGTATTATGGCTAAGTAGCTCTGAAGAAAATCAGCGGCAATATGATGACGTAATGCTTCGATGGGTCGAAAGTAAGCGCGAAGTAGACCCCGAACGTTTAGCACGTGGTAAGGCACTTGTTTTTCAACGGATCGAGCAAGATAACAATCAAAGAAACATCGGTCAGGTTCTGCCCAGCGGCCGGTGGAAAACGTTGTTTGTCTTTAGCGGAGTTGCTGCGGCCTTATTACTTATTGTACTAAGCTGGTTTTTCTCAACAGAGAATAAGATCCAAGGGCAATCAGCTGACCTAAAAAGGGTGGAAAATAGCGGTGAACCCATACAGATCATACTCCCGGACGGCAGCAAAATCTGGCTCAATAGAGGAGCTGAGGTTCGGTACTCGGAGGCATTTTCAGGGAAAACACGTGAAATATTTTTAGATGGGGAGGCTTTTTTTCAGGTAAAAAGAGATGAGTCCAAACCATTTATCGTCCATGCCGGATCCTTGACGACACGTGTACTGGGAACCTCTTTTAATGTTAAAGCATACTCTGAGCGATCGGGAGCAGAAGTAACGGTGTCCTCCGGTAAGGTATTGGTTTCCGATTCCACCGGTGTCATTGGAAATTTGGTGAAGGATGAGCAATTGTCCTATGAAAAGGCTACAAAAAAGTTTACCCGTCAATCTGTTAACTCGGTTAATACAGCCCTGTGGAAAGAGGGAGAACTCATTTTTGATGCTGAAAACTTTGGTGAGGTAGCGCAAATTCTTGAGCGGAGATACCATGTGCATATACAATTCGACGATAATACGATCAAAAACTATCCGATTTCTGCGCGATTCAGCAAGGAGGAATCCTTGCAACAAATATTCTATATGCTGGGGCTTGTAACCAATACAGAGTCCATATTCGATGGGAGGATCAGCATACGGATACGCAGAAAGAACACTAAAAATAATGTGCCTATGTAAAAATGCCTATGTAAAACAAGTGAAATCACTGTAAAAAGAGAGCCAGATTGAAAATCTGGCCCCTGATGTCTTTCGTTACTGTCAATAACGAAATAAATAATCTATATGATTTATCAAATCACTTCAAATTTAATGAAAAAAAATTATTATTTAAGCCTTACGCACTTCTGTAAGGTTCATTCATGGCGTCCAACGCGAACTTTTCCGCTACTGGCACTGGCATTAGCACTGAATATCCAGAATGGCCAAGCCAATACTGAATATAGTTTCCAGAATGACGGAAGAAAAATAACGCTTAGTCTGCAAGTTGGATCTTTAACACAAGCGCTTAAGCAATTGGAAAAAGCTTCAGGTCAGAAGTTTGTCTATAACCATGCTCAAACAGAGCCTTTCAAAATTAAGAAACAGGAAATTTTAGATATGGATCTTAATGCAGTATTGGGCAAACTGATTGAGGGAACAAATTTGACCTTCAAATATGTTGGAGAAAATATTGTGATTTTACCAAAAGAAACCAGACAGGACAGGGTGATTTCTGGGAAAGTTCTGGATGCCCAAGAACGGCCTGTTTCTGGTGCGAGCATTGTTGTAGATGGATCTGGAGCGGGAACTGTATCCGATTTGCAAGGGAGATTTAGTATTCCGGTTCCTCAGGGGAAAAACACGTTGAAAGTGCGATTTATGGGGTATATAACCAAAACGGAACAAATTTCCGCTTCTCAAAACAGTCTGACCGTTTACCTGCAGAAAGAAGCTATTGATCTCGAAACGGTCGTAGTAGTGGGCTATGGTACCCAAAAGCGTGTTAATTTAACAGGAGCTGTTTCTGTTGTGACAGGTAAGGATCTTGCAGATCGTGTGGCTCCCAATGTTGGAAGTATGTTACAGGGTGCTGTAGCTGGCCTTAACGTGACCACAACTGCGGGTAAACCTAGTTCTACACCGGAACTCAATATACGAGGAATTACATCGATCAACAAAACGGAGCCATTGGTATTGATTGACGGAGCCGTCGGTGATCTGAACCGTATCAACCCTGGGGATGTTGAATCGATCTCCGTTATTAAAGATGCTTCGGCGGCAGCCATTTATGGTGCGCGTGCCGCATTCGGGGTGATTTTGGTGACGACTAAGAGCGGTAGCAGTAAGGAAGGTAAGGCCGTTGTACGCTACAGTTCACGGATGGGTTGGGAAGCACCCACTACTTCGACTGATTATGAATATAGGGGATACTGGTCGGTATTTCTTGTTAACAAGTTTTGGCAAGCCGATTCTGGAAACAAATACATCCAGTACACTGACGATGATATGGCAGAGTTGTGGGCACGGGTGAACGACAAAACAGAAAACCCAGAAAGGCCGTGGGTGGTTGAGCAGGTACGCGATGGCAAAAATCGATGGCTCTATTATGCCAATCAGGACTGGTGGAACGGGCTATTTAATCAGAAGCGTCCCAACCAGCAGCATAGTATCTCGGTCAGCGGAGGTTCGGGTGACATAAAATACCTAGTTTCGGGATCCTATCTTCGGGAGCAAGGTATCCAGAAACATCATCCCGATGTGTTTAATCGCTATAATATGCGCTCTAAAACAGATTTCAAAATCAACAAATGGGCAACCTTGTCGAGCAATATTTCACTGTACAACTCCAGGTATAATAACCAGAACGGTATAGATGGAGTTATTAGTAATGCTGCCAACCACGCTTTGGCAAATTTCCCTTTTTTCAATCCTGATGGATCGGGTATCTACGATACAGACGGTTTAATAGGTACTTACAAGGTGGGAAACGGGCGACAGATTATGCTAATCAATGGTGAACATCCCACGATTAATACCGATAACGATTTATCTGCCACCACACGTTTGGTCATCACTCCACTAAAGAGCCTATCTATTACGGGTGACTTCACCTATCGTTTTTTTCAGGGCCGTAGCACAGCACGGGGTAACAATCTGGAATATCGTGTATTTCCCGATGGTCCCATGGAAAGTTACACCACGGGAGCAGGTCAAAATCAGTTAACCGAAAATTTCAGTACCAACAATTATAAGTCGTTTAACGTTTTTGCTAACTACAGTGAGGTATTCAGCGATGTGCATCACGTGTCTTTAGTTGGGGGGGGGAACTACGAAACCCGTCACACCAAAAACGTTCGCGCGAGCGGCCAAAACCTTGTGACAACCGGAATAGACGATCTTGCTCTTGTAGGTACCGATGACAATGGTGCTGTGATCACAAGCGTAGGAGGCGGACAGAGTGAGTATGCGCTGATGGGTATCTTTGGTCGTGCCAATTACGACTATAAAGGCCGCTATTTAGCTGAAGTAAGTGGTCGTTACGACGGTACTTCTCGCTTTGCTCCCCAAAGCCGCTGGGGATTTTTTCCTTCGGCTTCCGTTGGATGGAGAATTTCGGAGGAGCCATTCTTCAAGCAAGCAATTTCAGGTAACTTGATAGACAACCTTAAGTTGAGAGGTTCTTTCGGAAGTTTGGGCAACCAGAACGTATCAAGTTATTATGCCTATGTTCGAACGATATCGATCAGTAGTCTGAATAACCTCTTTGGGGGAACCACACTATCCAGGCAATCCTCATTGGGTGCACCTCTGGCCGATGATCTTTCCTGGGAGACAGCTCAGCAATGGGACCTTGGGCTGGACCTGAATATGTTGAAAAGCAGGTTAAGCATAACCAGTGACGTTTACATACGAGACACAAAAGATATGCTTACTGCCGGTGTTGCGCTGCCGGCAGTCTATGGAGCCTCCCCTCCCCAGATGAACGCAGCCGACCTACGTACCAAGGGGTATGAACTGACTTTTAACTGGAGGGATCAGTTCAATCTAGGTGGTAAACCGTTTGAATATAATTTGGGTTTTAACATAAGTGATTATAAAACCATCGTTACCAAGTATGATAATCCCGAAAGGTCATTTGCAAAGGAACATTATGTAGGTGAAGAATGGGGGGAAGTATGGGGCTATAAGACTGATGGTTTCTTTAAAACGGACGAGGAAGCAAGACAATACGCTCAGGAGGTAAATCTGAGTCTTCAATCTTCACGTCTTACAGGAGGCTGGATGGCGGGAGATCTTAAGTTTTTAGATCTAGACGGCAATCATATCTGGGGAGTAGGAGCCAATACAGTAGATGATCCCGGTGACCTTGTGAAATTGGGTAATTCCCTTCCATCACTTTCCTTTGGTATTAATATGGGCATGCGCTGGCGCGGCTTCGATGTATCAACGATGTTCCAGGGTACCGGTTCTCATCAGGTTTATCTCAATGGCAATGCGAGAGATTTTTGGGGCCATTACTCCGCTTCCTATGGATCGTTTATGCCTTATAACTTTATTGATAAAGTTTGGTCCGAGGATAATCCCAATTCTTACTTTCCAAGAGCGCGGGCCTACTCAGCAACAGGTGGTTATCTATCCAAGACTAATGACCACTATCTACAGGACATCCGGTACTTACGTTTGAAGAATCTGACTGTAGGATATACGGTACCAGGCTCACTTTTCAAAAAGTTAGGTCTTGACCAGTTCAGGTTCTACTTCTCCGGTGAAAATCTGGCATACTGGTCGCCTTTGAAAAAGAATACCGTGTATCTAGATCCTGAAGCTGCGTATACTCTGCGCAACAAGCAGATGGCCGATCAAGGTGGCAATGCACAGGGTATTTACCCTTGGGCCAAAACTTTTATGTTCGGTCTGGATATCACTTTTTAATATTAAAATACGATAAAAATGAAAAAAATATTTAGGATACTTATTCTTTCTATGTCGCTGGCCATCATCACGGGTTGTGAGGGTTATCTTGACAAGGAGCCCCTGAGCGAGATTCCGGAGAGTGAGTACTTTAGAAACGCACAGGACCTAGAGTTCTTTACCAACCCACTGTACAATATGCTGAACATGAATGATCGACTTCAGAGCGATCATCTTGTTCAAATGACGCTCTCCGATATGATCATTGGCGGGGATCGCCGTACTGTTCCCAACTCAGGAGGGGGATGGGAATGGGCTGATTTGAGACGGATCAATACACTTCTCGCGCGTGTCAACCAGTGTAATGACCAGGCTGCGGTACTCAAATATTCCGCTGTTGCGCGCTTTTTTCGGGCGATGTTCTATTTCAATATGATCAAGCAGTTTGGTGATGTACCGTGGTACGACACCGAACTTGGACCATCGGACATAAGTCTTTATAAAAAACGGGATCCGCGTGAGTTGATAATGAGCAAGATAGTGGAGGATATCGACTATGCCATAGCCAATCTGCCAGTAGATGTGAGCACTTTCCGTGTTAATAAGTGGGCGGCTTTGGCGCTTAAAGCACGGTTCTGTCTCTATGAAGGTACCTACCTTAAATATCGGGGAAGCAATGAAGGTAACAAATATCTGGAATTATCGGCTGCTGCTTCCAGGACCCTGATTGATGGTAACAGATATAAACTCTATACGAACGGTGGAAAAGATAGGGCTTATTTTAGCCTTTTTAGTCAGGACAATGCAGACCAGGGCGAATTTATTCTGGCGATCGACTATAGTTCCAGCCCCCGTGTGAACCACAACGCTTCGTCTTTTACGATGTCTGCGGCGCAAGGTCGTCCTTCGTACACCAAGAAATTGGTGAATACTTATCTTATGACAGATGGAACACGCTTCACCGACCTGCCAGGTTGGCAAACCATGACTTTTATTGACGAGGTCAAAAACCGTGATCCTCGTCTTTCACAGAGCATACGTAATCCGGAATTCACATTGTCCGACAACAAGCCGTTTCCTAATAAATTCGCAATATCGGTCGATGGCTATCATCCGATCAAATTCTTGCAGGACCAAACCAAAGGGTATGATGTACGTGTAGGGTACTCGTCCAATGATCTTCCAGTTTTCCGTTATGCAGAGGTGCTGCTAAATTACGCCGAAGCAAAGGCTGAACTGGGGATTTTAACACAGGAGGACATAAACATTTCGATTAAACTGCTCCGTGATAGGGTAGGGATGCCCAATCTTAATATGGTTGCAGCTAATACTAATCCCGACCCGTACCTTTTGTCTCCCCAGACGGGTTACACCAACTTAACCTCTGTCAATAGAGGAGTGATTCTGGAAATACGACGCGAACGGGCTATAGAGCTTGTTGAAGAAGGTTTTAGAGTAGATGATCTGATGAGATGGAAATCGGGTTATTGTCTCGATCAGCCTTTGGTGGGAATCTACTTTCCCGGCGCAGGAGAGTATGACTTGTCAGGCGATGGAAAAGCCGACCTGATTCTCTATAACAAGGGCAACAAACCGCCTAGTCAGGTGGGAGTGGAAATGTATGAGATCGGGACTCCTGTCAATAGTGGAGGGATTATATTAACCGAAGGCAACAAAGGAAATGTATTCTTCCATAGTAATATCAAATTAGCTGGATTCAATGAGCAGAGAGATTATCTTTATCCAATACCGATTAACGAACGCTCGCTTAATCATAATCTCAGCCAAAATCCAGGCTGGAATGATGGACTTAGTTTTTAAATAACAGTTGCTAAAGGGTGCCTGTTCTAGAAAAGGGTAGGCAGGCATTCTTAAATCTAAATCGAATAATCCACAATTTTAATTTTATCTTTTGCATGAAAAAGTCAATATATACTGTTTTATTTTGCTTGCTTATTAGCGCCTGTGCTCAAAAAGTAAGGCTTCCCGCGCAATCGAATCAACAGATAAATACGAGCGCTATTGTAAATCCAGTTGATTATTTTTATCCTCCGGACACTTCATTTAAAGTGCTTTCCTGGAATGTAGAACATTTTGTTGACCTCCAAGATGATCCTTATATCAAAAACAGCCGGGAAGATAATCCGCCGGCAAATACAAATCTGCGTATATCTCTTTTATTGAAAGCCCTGCGACTTGCCAATGCGGATGTTGTCGTGTTGCAGGAATTCGAGAGTGCTAAGTTTCTCAGACAGCTGGCTCAGGATTCGCTTTCCGACATGGAGTATCGGTATTTTGGGGATACACCGAGCCATAACTATTACATGAATGTGGTGGTGATGAGCAGGTTTCCTATGGGCCTTATGACGGGCTATGGACTGGTGACAACTCAGTTGCCGGGTTTCCTTAATAAGGATGGTAAACCCGAAACCCAGAACAATATCAATAACCGTATGTGGTCCGTTGATGTTTTTCCTTCTCCAGGATATTCGTTTTTGCTCACTGGGGTACACCTGAAAGCAGGCCGTACCGAAAGGGATGTCGCCATAAGAAAGGGTCAGATCAACTTGTTAACTGAAACATTTAATCGATATTTAGCTGAAAATAATCAAAAAAATATGTTATTGGCAGGAGATCATAATGCAACGCCAGAAAGTGAAGAAATAGGGATGCTGACCAGGAACAGTGTGCTAAAAAAACGATTTGTCGATACAATTGACCCGAACGTTTTCTCTCATCCTTCAAACGCACCAGGAAGACGGCTGGATTATATTCTCGTGAACGAAAACATGAATAGAGAAATATTGGATGATGGTGCAAAGGTTGTTAAATTCTTTTCTCCGGACACTATGAGGGTTATTAGTGACCATCTGCCTGTAATGGCAAGATTTTTAAAAAAAGATAAATAATAAGAATTTATAAAATAAGCTTGCTTAATCTGAAATTATAAGCGTATTAAGATTTACACAATGGACTCAAGAAGAGATTTTATAAAAAAAGCAGCTTTGCTCGCAGGGACTGGAGCGTTATCAAATGTATTGCCTCAGGTTATCCAGAGGGCTCTTGCGATTGACCCTGCACCGGGCAGCACGTTCTATGATGCAGAGCACATCGTGTTTCTTATGCAAGAGAACCGTTCGTTTGATCATCAGTTGGGTATGTTACAGGGGGTCAGGGGTTTCAACGACCCGCGTGCGATCCAGCTGGCAAATAAAAACAAAGTATGGTTCCAGACGAATAAGGCTGGCGAGACATATGGCCCTTTTCGCCTTCCTGTAAAAGATTCTAAAGTTGCCTGGATGGGCTCTACACCTCATGGTTGGACTGATCAAACTGATGCCATGAACAATGGTAGATATGATCGATGGATCGATGTAAAGGCATCACGGAATAAAAATTATGCGCATATTCCGCTCACAATGGGTTACTGTGATCGTTCGGATTATCCGTTCTACTATTCTTTAGCTGATGCATTTACGGTTTGTGACCACAATTTCTGTTCAAGCATTACAGGTACGCACCCAAACCGCCATTATTGGATGACGGGGACAATTCGTGAAAAAAATGAACCGGCGGGTGTTGCACATTTATGGAATATCAGTAATTATGAATATCCTGAACTTACTTGGAAGACCTATCCTGAACGTCTGGAAGAGCATAATATCGATTGGAAGGTTTATCAGAATGAACTGACCATGGGTTATGGACTTAAGGGGGAAGAAAGCGCATGGCTTAGTAACTTCGGGACCAATGTACTAGAATATTTCACAGCTTACAATGTACGCTTTCATGAAGGAGGAATAGCCAATCTTGAAAGTAAGAGGAAGTCGATTTTTCAAACCATTGCCGAACTTGAAAAGGAAGCCGGTGCTGATCCTCGCTCTGCAACCCGGCTCGCCGCAGCAAAAAAGCTATTGAAAAATATTGAAATAGCCCAGACAAAGTTTAATAAAGAGAGCTATTTTAAGCTTTCAGATCGAGATAAAAGATTGAATGAAAGGGCATTTTCGACCAATATTCAGGATCCTAATTTTCATGAACTGACAGAAATTGAATATTCCGACAATGGATATAAAAGAACATTGAGTGTTCCCAAAGGTGACGTTTTTCATCAGTTCAGGAAAGATGTTAAAAACGGGACATTGCCAACTGTTTCCTGGTTGATGCCTCCAGCTCATTTTTCAGACCATCCTGGACAACCTTGGTTCGGGCCGTGGTACGTCAGTGAGGCAATGGAGATTCTTTTGGAGAACCCCGAAGTTTGGAAGAAGACCATCTTCATTCTAACTTATGACGAAAACGATGGGTATTTCGACCACGTACCACCTTTTACGGTTCCAAATCCCTATAAGGAAAACACGGGCAAAGTTTCTTCGGGTATTGATCCAAAAATGGATTTCGCATTGGCAGATCAGCAAACCAATCCCTCAGCAAGCCCGTCGAGTATTAGAGAAAGTTCTATCGGACTGGGGTATCGTGTGCCGATGATCATTGCGTCTCCTTGGTCGAGAGGGGGGTATGTGAATTCGGAAGTGTTCGATCATACTTCTTCTTTGCAGTTTCTTGAAAACTTTTTAGAAAGAAAATTCAATAAGAAGATCAAAGAAGAAAATATCACGCAATGGCGTCGTACCATTTGTGGGGATCTCAGCTCTGCTTTCCGACCGTACCATGGTGAAAAAATCGAAAAACCCGTTTTTCTTGAACAAAAAGAGTTCATAGAAGGCATTCACCAAGCGCAGTTCAGGAATGTGCCAGACTTCCAAAAGCTTAGTGAAGTAGAACTAGCTGAACTCAATAAAGGGACAGGAAAATCGTCTTTGTTTCCGCAACAAGAAAAAGGGGTTCGCCCAGCCTGTGCATTACCATACGAACCATATGTTAATGCAGAACTGAATAAAGCGGGTGATGCTATCCGGCTATCATTCAAGGCAGGAAACCAGACCTTCGGCGCTAAATCTAAGGGAATGCCTTTTCGCGTGTATGCGATGAGCCGATTCCGCAATGAAGAGCTACGCTCCTGGGATTATAGTGTGGCTGCAGGTGATGAGCTTATGGATGACTGGCGAATGGCTGATTTTGACAGCAAGTCATATCACCTACGTGTGTATGGTCCTAATGGCTTTTACAGGGAGTTCAAAGGCAATTTATTCAATCCAAAACTTAAGTTTACTTGCCACTATGAACTGAACGGTTTAAAACCTACAGGTAACGTAGTGGTCTCGATCGAAAATATGGATTCAAAAGTGCATCATATCAGTATAGTAGACAATAACTACAAAGGTAAGGGCAAAGACAGAAAGATAGCTATGGGCGAAAAAACGTCAATTGTCATGGAGCTTGGTAAGTCCTTCCATTGGTACGATTTCAGTATCCATGCAAAAGATTTCCCAGAATATGAAGAACGGTTTGCAGGACACGTAGAAACACATATGCCAACAAAAACCGACCCGCTAATGGGTGGAATTCTCTAATTGAACACTGATAAAAAGGTGTCCGGGATGTCTATCTTTGGACACCCTTTTTATTGGGGAGAATAATTTTTCTCTGGAGGTCCTTTTGTTTTCTATAATAAGTCGATGTTCCCTTGATGAATAATAATAGTAAACCTTTTTCGGGGAAAAAGCGATCAGCTGCCTATGACATCAAAGCTGAATTCGAAGACAAAAACAACCGCAGTCACTAAAGAACGGTGTTCAAAGCAGTTTTCAAATGTAGATGATCTGTAAATCATGGACCAATAAACTCTCCCTTATACTCAATTCTATCAGTAAAATTTAGATTTATGGGATGATTAATATTGTGGTTAGAATTAGCAGCCCAATTACATGATTTTGAGGGAAGATTATACTTTTTCTATCTGATCCCTAGGTTTATTTTGATTTCGTCGCAGAAATAATACAATCACACCCAGCAAAGTCTGAATTTATGGGACGATTTAAAGATTTCAAAATATTATCTTTATCGTATAAATATAGTGTACAATGAAACATACGATAAGACTTTTTTGTTTATTTCTGATGCTATTTCAGCAGGTAGCCTATGGTGAAAGTTTACTTAAGGTGGTAGTGGCAGGTCTGAACCACGATCATGTCTATCTTTTGCTCAATCTATATAAGGAAAAAAAGGTTGATATTATTGGAATAGCAGAAGAGAACAGTACATTAGCCGATAAAATACAGGCGCAGTACAATCTTCCGAAGTCTATTTTTTATTCGGATCTAGGTTCATTGTTAAAAAAGGTGAAACCCGACGTGGTTCTCGCTTATAATCCGACCAATGAGCATCTCCATATAGCAGAAATCTGTCTTCCGTTAAGAATACCTGTCATGGTGGAAAAGCCGCTCGCCACAACAGTAGCGGATGCCAAGCGCATTGCAGCCCTTTCCAAGAAAAATAAAACGGCCTTTTTGGTGAATTATGAGACAACATGGTACAAGAGTAATCAACAAATCAAGCAATTGGTCGATAAAAATGAGGTGGGCAGAATCACACGGATGGTTGTGAAGGATGGCCACGAAGGTCCAAAAGAGATTGGATGCAGCAATTATTTCCTAGCTTGGTTGACTGATCCGCAACAAAATGGTGGTGGTGCATTAATGGATTTCGGTTGTTATGGTGCCAACCTGATGACTTGGATCAAAAATGGGGAAAGGCCTATTTCTGTTACAGCAATTACTCAACATCTTAAACCAGAAATCTACCCAAAGGTAGAGGATGATGCAACCATTATTTTAAACTACAAAGATGGCAGTACCGGTATTATTCAGGCATCTTGGGCATGGCCCTATAGCGTAAAAGACCTGCAGGTATTTGGGACAAAGGCTCAGCTTTATGCACAAAATGATAAAAGGCTACTAAAATATATCCAGCACAATGATCAGCCAATTGTTATTCCTACTGATCTGCCTTATTTCGAGCACCACATCCAATACCTCGCACATATATTGAAAGAACAACAACCTCCTGAGAATGATCTGGGTTCCATAAATAATAATGTAACTGTGGTCGAGATTCTGGAAGCGGCTAAAAGATCAGCAAAGGAAGGAAAGGCAATCTTATTGAACTAATGCCAAATTAGCAATTAGAATAAAAATTTCATTTGGCTGGACAGCATACATGGATTTTGTATGCCGTCCTTTTTTAAACAGTTACCTAGACTATTTAAGAAATTGGAGCAAAAGTACAAAGGAAACTGGCAGTGCGGTAGAGGAATTATATCTCCATTTATGGTAATCTTCCAACTGTATTTTATCACGAGATATTTGTTCCCATATCTCCACAAATTTTGGTGTGAGCTTATGTTGTCTATAAAAGTTCAGAACCCGATTGATGGCCATTCCGTGTAGATAAGGGTATATAGCGCCACGGACTTGATAGTTTTCTCTTTTTTCCCATAGGCTCAAGAAAATATCCTGAATTAGATCCTCAACAGTATTTTCATCAAAAATACGACAACTGACTTCTTTCAATAACTTGTTTGCATATCTATAATAGAGTTCTTCAAAGGCTGACACATTTCCTTTTTTGATCTCATCCCAGATTTCTTTGTCCCCTATAGTTTTCAAATGGTATTGGCTTTTAGGTAGAATTTCAGTTTGTGTTGGAACAAATTTATTATGTTAAATTTTTAGTTTTTATTAATTTTTGGTGAAGAAACTATTAATTTATCTGCTGCTGCCTCAAATAATAAAGGCTCTTGATATAAATTGAATTTATTATGATAGCCTAGTTTATTTAGTCTTGTGCAATGAAACAAATGTTTAACATAGAATTAATCCTTCTTTCACAGGTGATATTCAGCGTATCTTTTCATGTTCTATGGATAGATATACTTAGATGGTGGTTCAATATGTTTCAACACGATTTGACTCGTTGTAAACTGTGTGAAAGTTTTGTAATATCCATGTCAAAATACTGTTGTACAATAATATAAGTGTTTATTGAAAAAGGAAGAGCTTTGGATAATATCTCAATTTAATGCCAGTCATATCCGGTTTGGCTTTTTCCTTTTCACATAGAAGAGATAAAAAGGGAAAAATGATCAAAACAATTAATTTACTTCTAATCAAAAGTAGTTGAGATTGTCAATTTTTTTTTATAAGGATGACATAAAACAATAGCTATTCAATGCGCTGTTGCTGATCGGCGAGGAATATAGAAAATCGATCATTGTAAAAACAGAGAATTACCTAGATGCTTTTTTTGTTTCATAGACCCTGTTTTCGCTTCATACGCTAAGAATAGGTGAATATGCTTATGCGCGATATCTCAGGTGCCTTTTACCAGATGGCCGAAATAGTTTGAAGCAAAGGCTATCATATCGGCAAAATAATTAACACAGGGAGAATCAATCATGTTATTGTAACAGGATATGATTTTTTTCTGTGCATACCATGAATTGTTCATCGGTCTACGCCGCAAAATATCCATATGTAAAAAAGGGTTTGATTTCTATAGGCTACGCAGCTAAACGTTAATACACATAAAAGATAGCAAATCGGCTGGCGGTTATAGAGTTAAAAGCTAAGGCCATCCAAAAGTAAAGGTTACTGATAGATGGCCCTGTTTTTCATTCCGAGGATAGTCGGCAACTAATTTAAAGGAATGATTGATTGTTATCTATCACGTATCCTTGTGCCAGAGACTTAGAAAGACAACAAAGCCGTGACCGGCAAATGATCCGAGGGGTGATGATTTCCATTATAAACATCTGTCAGGATTTTACAGTCTTTTACCTCAAAATGTTTTGTATGGAATATATAGTCAATTCGTTGATGAGGAACGGTCACAAAATCACCACCAGCTGCAGCCGTTCCCTTTACGTCTTGGCTCGCCATGTCAACCGGATCATAGCTGTCAAACAGCGATTCTTTCATGGCTTTAATCTGTGGTGAATTTACCACAGAATTAAAATCACCCATACATAATACCGGAAGATTTCCAGCGATTTCCCGAATCTTTTTTATTAATAAGGGGCCTGACTCTGCTTTTGCAGTTTTCAACCTCCAATAGAAATGGACATTAAACACATAGAATATCTTCCCCGTTTTTTTGACCTTGAATTTTGTCCACTGGCAAATACGTTGATCGTCGGCATCCCATCCAATACTCGGGATATCAGGGGTCTGGCTTAACCAAAAAACACCGTCATCAAGCACATCAAACAGATCCGTTTTATAATATGTCGCGCATTGTCCGATTGTAGCCCTACCGTCCTGTACTCATATACAATGTGGCTTGCATTCCGGCAGATTGAACAGTTAATATAAATCTAATAAACTGTAGTATGGTTCTTTGATTAGTTTTGTGGGATGAAATAGATATCAGACCAATAATTATTCTTCCTTCTTCAGAAAGATAACCATAGTGTTATTTATTGTCTGATGGATAGATATTCAGATATATTGATTCGATACGTTTCAAAGAGATTAAACTTTTACAGTTATTGCGGGATTTGTACAAAGATATTTTTTAAGATAGTTCTGGGAAAGATTATCTGTATTATTTAATATTAAAATAAATTTATGTTTATATTTATTTTAATAAGCACTTGCAGCTAAAACGTATATCAAACCAGTGAGTTATTCGGTGAGTAGGAATAGGGCAGGTTTGTAAATTACTGATAAATAGATTGATGCCAGTAGGGTTCGATTCCCCTACGGGCTACAAAAGATAAAACCTGCAAATATTTTTGCAGGTTTTATAGTTTATAAGAGTACCAAAATATTCAATTATTCTCATAAAAAAAGTGAGTAATTCGGTGAGTAACTTTTTAGAAGATAATTACTGACTGGAATCAATAAGCACTCTGGTAATCAAATCCATATATTGGACATCTTGACTTCATTTTACGGCATATCAGGCATGTTGATCATGCCTTTATAGTGGGCTAGGAATTTTACTTGCAATCTACGGCAAATTGCTCTGCCGTAACCACTGCTAAATACATCAAGAATTTTAGAAAGATCATGAATCTCTGCCTGGCACACCGTTGAATAAAAATCGCCTGATCCAGAAAATCGGCGACAAAAAGACACTCCCTCGCGATGCTCGGGGCAGTCTTTTTGCTTTTCAATCAGTGCAACCCCTTTGACAAAATTCACCGAAACACAAACCCTCTTTCTTCATTTTATCAAACTGATTGCGATCATGTGGCGAGGGATATTCAATATCCCGTTTGTTAATCCTATTAAACTTGATGTGGCCTGTAGATGAATTGATGAGCGAATCGTTTAATATGGATGAGGTATTAAAAGTGAGTGTTGCTTTCCGCAACAGCGGTTTACTAGCAAAATGGTCCTTGAAACTATATTATTGTAAAGACCCCGCAATGATGCGGGGCTTGTAAGATGGAACTCCTATGATCTAGGTTCCCATAATTGAATCTTATTACCCTCCGGATCAACGATATGAACGAATTTCCCGTAATCATACGTGGCGATATCGTCAAGGATGGTGACCCCTTGTGATTTGAGTTCCTCAACAAGGGTTTCCAGGTTGTCAACCCGGTAATTGATCATAAAGTCTTTTTCCGATGGATGGAAATAATCAGAACTTTCCGGAAAGGGATTCCATTGAGTGATGCCTTCCTTCCCTGAATCTTTTTCCAGCCATTCGAAACTGGTGCCGTAAGGTGTGGTATCAAAGCCCAAGTGCGCTTTATACCATTCATTAACCGCTTTGGAGTCCTTGCATTTGAAGAAAATTCCACCGATGCCTGTCACTTTTTTCATAATTCTATTTATTTATGTTTATTCTATCTATAAATGGTTGGAGAGCCTTACATCCTTAATTTCCTTATCGGAATGCAGAACTCCAGTTCAAAATGTTCCCAGTTGCAGAGTTGTTCTTTGTTTTTGAATATCTCCAATGCGTGAAGATGCTCGCACTCTGAGGCAATAATCCTTAGTTTGTTTTCTGAGAATCGCAGCAACCTGGCTGCCTTCTCCATTCTGATCCTATTTGTGAAGTTTTTGACGGTTTCACCTGTTACGGATTTAAATAAACGATGAAAGTGGAATGGCGAGAAGCAGGCAATTGCAGCCAACTCCTCAAGAGATAAGTTGTGATCAAGGTTACTATTGATATGGTCAATTACCTTGTTAATACGTTTTTTATACAGTTCAGTTGAAGATGGCATTCTTTAATAACATGATTTTAAATAGCTGGTCAGGCTCAACACTTTTTTACGCTCAGAATTGGAAATTACCTCCTCATACAAAAATATGATACCGATAACCAATGATGCGACCATAACAGAACACTTTTAAGTTGTCATCTAAATTTACGAAATTTCCTCTACGCTACCATGAAAAAGAAATCCGCTCTATTTTTCGGGATTTCCTGGCTTAATCGCTATTATTCAATTCGATATTGATCTGCTTTTCATTTCCAAAGCTGTCCGACGAATAGTAATTTCTACAAACTATTTGTAAGACTATTGGTTATATCTAGATATAAAAAAATAGTTTTTATGATTGGAATAGTAGGTGGATTGGGCCCTTATGGAGGTCTAGATATTGCAAAGAAAATTATAGATGAAACGGCGGCAAGATCCGATCAGGAACACTTGCCGCTCTTGTTATTCTCATGTCCAAATTTGATCCCTGACCGAACGGCGTATTTATTGGATAAATCCAATGTTAATCCAGGTAAGGCTATTGCTGCAATTTTAAGACAACTTGAAACGGCTGGAGCGACGATAGCCGCGATTCCATCCAATACAGCACATGCAGAGCCTATTTTTTCCGTCGTTCAAGATGAAATGGCGCGTGTGGGAAGTGGGTTGAAACTCTTGCATATCGTTCATGAAACGGTTCGGTTTGTAGTGGAAAACTATCCCGACACAACAGTAGGCATTTTATCTACCGCTGGAGAGCAGATCTGCAGTTTATATCGGGAAGCTTTTATTCGAAAAGGTTTCGTTTTTGTTGAGCCAGAAGGAACACAACAAGAGAAGGTAAATAATGCAATCTATGATGAAGACTATGGAATAAAGGCCCAGCCGGTACCGATCGCGAATAAAGCGAGAGAAGATCTATTGTTGGTTATGGACGACCTGAAAAAGAAAGGCGCACAGGTCATTATTTTGGGTTGTGCAGAGTTGCCTTTTGCTATTCCCGAACGGGATCACAATGGGATGATTCTCATAGACCCGAATAGAATTCTCGCTCGTGCACTTGTTCATTCGTTTGCTCCGGATAAGCTAAAACCATTGTAGTGATCTCTTTTTACAAATTGTCATATTGTCAACGTAAATTACTGTTGGTGTGGGTTTTGCCTCTTTGTAAGTAGAAGCTTATGCAGTAAGGAGGACAAGATGCAACAGATGATATACCGTGAAAATGATCGGGGCCATGTTGATTTCGGCTGGCTGAAAAGTGCGCATTCATTTAGTTTTGGACAGTATCTTGATCCCGAAAGAATGAGTTTTGGTGCATTGCGCGTATTGAATGATGATCAAGTAGAAGGAGGGCAGGGTTTTGACCGACATGATCACAAATCTTATCTTCAGCTGGATAAGCACAATAAGTTTGTGACCATTGTGTCACCAGATAAAGCGGATCACAATGCCGTTCAAATCCATCAGGATGCATATTTTAACTTGGCAGACATCGAGGCGGGTAAAAAGATAGAATATACTGTTCATTCGGAGCAAAATGGGCTTTATGTTTTTGTTTTGGAAGGAAAGATCGCCGTAGCAAATGAAATGCTATCAAGAAGGGATGCCATTGGTTTATACGAAACAGAAAAAATAAGCATTGAGGCTTACTATGATGCATCATTGCTGCTAATTGAAGTGCCGATGTATTAGGTCGATGAAAATGAAGCTTACTATGATATATCGTTATTGCTGATTAAAGCTCCGATGTATTGGATCGATAAAGAGTTATTCTTGAATAGGGAGGTCATTTGATAGATCTCCCTATTTTTCTTAAATTGGATGAAGAAGATATAAACTCATGGATAACCTATTTCAACCTTTCGAAACGCGAGACATTTTGCTTATTATGTTATCAGTCTTAATAGGCCTGCTGATCGGGATTGAACGTGAATATCGCAATAAGTCTGCGGGTTTGAGGACGTTTATATTGGTGAGCTTTGGATCTTGTCTTTTTACGATTCTTTCGTTAAAAATTGGCTTGGCAAATCCAGATCGATTAGCCGCAAATATTATTACGGGTATCGGTTTCCTAGGTGCAGGCGTGATTTTCAAAGAAGACAATAAAGTAAGTGGTATAACGACCGCTACGACAATTTGGGCTACAGCTTCTTTGGGTATGTGTTTTGGTGCTGGATATATATTTTTAGCTTTTATTGGTGTGCGCTTGGTTCTGATGATATTAGCGCTGCTAACTTATCTACAAACCTATATTGACAATTATCACAAGATAAAAGACTATGAACGGCAGACCTTATCTGAGGCAGATTTTGAACATACGGAACAGTTAATCCGAAGTATGGGCTTTAAAGCTGTCGTCATAAGTCAACGGTATAACAAAGAAAGTTTGAATACCGTATGGCGATTGACGGGGAATGTTAACCAGCATAGAGCGCTTGTAGAAACCCTGCGGCGTGATAGGCAGGTGGTGGCCTATCAATATTGAGGAATTACGATATTGTTTGCTTTATTTATTCATCATCATCCGTTTCCTGAGTCGGGGTTATCTGCTGTAATAAACTGTTTACTTCGTCCTCCGTTGCTGTTAACTTGGCTTTGCAGACTTGAATGAGGTCGGAAGCCCTCTTGATTTTTCCCGCAAGCTCATCAATGTTTGTAGTGCCATTTTCTATTTCCCTCACGATAGTTTGTAACTCGTTAAAGGCATCCGTGTAGGTATAATTCTGTCCCATTATGCTATGCTTGATATGCTTTCTTTAAATTTTGTGTGGCGATGCCAAATTAAGTATTGTTCTCGTCTAGGTCTTCCTTCGGAGATTTATCTGTCACAGTACTGGTAAGTTCTCCATATTCGAGTATCGTCTGTATTACATCGCCTTGAGATACTTGTGTCACCGACTGCAGTAGTTTTCCGTTAACCTTAGTGATTGAAAAGCCTTGTTTCAATAGTCTAATTGGATCAGATAGCTGAATAATTCGTTCGGTATGAGCCAGTGCCGTTTTGTGCTCATAAAAGCGCAATTTTAACAAGGCGTTAAGATCATGTTGAAACTGCTGGATGGCCGCCCTCGAGGTCTGAATTTCTCTCTTTCCGATCCATTGTATATGCGTTGCCAGTTGAGATAGGATATTGTGCTCTTCTTTAAATCGGGTAAGAATGAGTTGCTGTATGCGCTCCGCAGCCCGATCGACTGGAATAGCAAAATTATGAAACTTCTGAATCAGAAAATCTGCCAGCTCACTGGGCGTAATCGCGTTTTTATAGGCTACCATTTCGCTAACTGTATAATTCGTCGAATGCCCAATACCCGTTAATACGGGGATGGGGAAGATAGCGATAGCACGAGCTAGCAAGTAGTTGTTATAACTGGAAAGCCCAACCTCACCGCCTCCACCACGGATGATGGCGACCACATCGTACCTGTCTATTTTTTCAGCAATAATGGCAAGCTGATTGATAATAGAAGGTACTGACTTGTCTCCTTGTAACAATGCCGGGAAGAGCGTGGATTCGATGCGGTAACCCCAAGGGTTTTGATTAATAATCTTGTAAAAATCAGAAAGCCCCTTACTTGTTTCTACTGAAATAATTGCCAATCTTTTGGGAACCACCGGAAAGTCCAATAATTTATTAGACTCATAGATGCCCTCTGCTTTGAGCTTTCGAATACTGTCTAACTTCTCCTTTTCAAGTTCACCTAAGGTAAAAGTCGGATCAATATCAACAATGCGCAAGCTTAACCCATACATAGGGTCATAGGAAATACTTGCCTGAAACAACATTGTGATCCCTTCTCGTAAAGGTTCTTGGGCGACTTTAAGGAAATTGTTGTTGATACGATTATAATCAGCTTTCCATAGGATAGATCGAATTTCAGCGACAATTTTACCATCCTGTTTTTCAACCAATTCAGGATAACAGTGGCCAGAATGCGTATAATGATTGAGCTTGTTCATTTCAGCTTTAATCCAGTACAAACTCTTATACCGCTCTGCAAGTGTCTTTTGGATACTGCGGCTGACTTCCAACAAGGAAAATATCGTTTTATCTCGAATCAATTCTGGCATTAGTCAAACTTACAGAAAAAACCTTCATGATGCAATTGAGAGCAAAGTCAATTGGGGTTTCCAGGAACTTCGCATAGCCTGAAGTGGATGGCAAAATAGTAGATCAATCTAGAAATGCGCAATAGGTATAAGTAACAAAATTGATTTTTTTTCGTACGAACCTTTTCCTTCATTTTTTAATTCGTATTTTTATTTGATAGAACCTAAAAAACGATAAAAGCAGAATGAAAAAACGATTTTTTGGGGCAATATTTGCAGGTTTGTTCTGTATTAGCCCCCTGTTTGCTCAATATAAGTCTACAATTAAAAACGAGACTATACTGTTTAATAACCTTGATCAGTTGCTGCCTTTAAAAAATCTGGATCAACTTCGTATCGCAGTTGTTGTTCCTAACGCGGCAAAATATAGGATGTTTACGGACCAACTGGCTCGTTATGCAAACACCAAAGTTTTTGATTTTAATAAATTTGATGAGGACATCAAATATTATAATACCATTATTGTGGCCGGAAAGGAAGATGATTTAGATGCCGGTTGTCTAACACAGTTGAAGCAGGCTGTATTAAACAATAAAAAAGTTATCCTTTGCCATTTTTTTGAAAATGACAAAAACAAAAAGAGCCTATCTGATCATCCACAATCTGATTTGATCGAATTGCTTGCTCCTTTTTCAGAAATTGGACAGCGGCAGATGGCAATGTCTATTTTTGGTGGGATTTCTATTACCGCCGGTAACGTCAAAACCACACAGACAAGAATACAATATGACGCTGCCTCAAGTTCTAATCTGAACCTGACCAAATTGACGAAGAAAATTGATGCCATTGCACAAGAAGCCATCGATAAGCAGGCAACTCCAGGAGCTGTAGTCATGATCGTGAAGGACGGACAAGTACTCTTGGAGAAATCTTACGGTTTTCACACGTATTCCAAAGATATACCCACAAAAACAACTGATATTTTTGATCTCGCATCTGTCAGTAAGATTGCGGGTACTACTCCTGTCATTATGCGTCTTACCGAGCGGAATATTATTAATTTGGATAGTACTATGGGGCACTACCTGTGGCAGGCAAAGTATACCAATAAAAAGGATATCAAACTTCGTTCTGTCATGTTACATGAAGCGGGATTTACACCTTTTATTCCCTTTTATAAATATCTGAAGGGGGGCGATGTTGTGTCGGCAGCCGACGATAACCATCAGGTGAAAATGGCCGATAACAGCTATATCCTCAACAATTATTACCGTGATGTCATGTGGCCCGAGATGCTAAAATCACCGGTAAAACCCACGGGAAATTATGTGTATAGTGATATCAGTATGTACGTGATGAAGGAAGTTGCAGAACATCAGACCGCTGAACCGCTGCAAGATTATGTGCAGGAGAACTTTTACAGGCCATTGGGGATGACGCGTGCGGGTTACCTTCCCCGAGAGCGTTTTGCAAATGATGAAATCGTTCCTACCGAGCAGGATACCTCCTTTCGGAAAACATTACTAGAAGGCTATGTCCACGATCAGGGTGCGGCAATGGCTGGCGGTATTGCCGGGCATGCCGGATTATTTGCTACAGCAAATGATTTGGCAATCTATGGTCAACTGTTATTGAATAGAGGAGAGTACGGGGGGGAGCGCTACTTTAAAACCGAAACAATAGATTTATTTACCTCCAGGCAATCGACAAGCAGTCGTCGAGGCTTAGGTTTTGACCGTTGGGATCCAAACCCAAAAAATGAATATCCATCTAAGTTAGCAAATAGCTCTGTATTTGGACATACTGGCTATACAGGGACATGTATCTGGATTGATCCACAAAATCAACTGATCTATATCTTTTTGTCTAATCGCGTACATCCTCAGGTGAGTACTAGGCTGTTGGATCTAAATATCAGAAGCAGGATTCAGGACGCTATTTATGAAACGATCAATGAAAGTCAAAAATGATAAAAAGCCTCTTATTACTTGGACTAGCAATGACGACACTCAACAATGTTGGATATAGTCAAGACTATAAACAGATACACCAAGATTTGGTGGTCGTCGACGGACACAATGATGTGATTTACGAATCCATTTTCCCAGGGAAAAATATTGGTCAGCGAATAAGTACGGGAGCTACTGATTTACCGCGACTGCGGGAGGGAGGTGTCGATGTGCAGGTATTTGCTGTGTGGTCCGATGATGCGAAGTGGAAATCCGGGGCATTTAAGCACGCCAATGACCAGATCGATGCATTAGAAAAGATGATTGCAGCAAATGCCGATAAAATAAGTTTGGCAAAATCTTCAGGTGACATCGATGCGATCTTAAAAACAGGTAAAATAGTTGCGTTGATCGGTGTGGAAGGTGGAAATATGATTGAAGGAAGTGTTGACCATCTGGTCCGGCTTCATGAGCGCGGCGCCAAATACCTCACTTTGACCTGGAACTACAATTTGCCTTGGGCAAGCTGTGCCGCGATGGAATCGGGAGATATGCGTTCCAAAGATAAGGGATTGATAGCGCAAGGGCGAGCAATTATTCGCAAAATGAACGAATTGGGGATGATGATTGATCTGTCTCATGGAGGAGAGCAGACTTTCTATGACGTGCTGTCGATAACGACCAAACCGATCTTGGTTTCGCATAGCAACGCCTATGGATTATGTCCACATTTCCGTAATCTGAAAGATGAACAATTAGAGGCGCTGAAAAAAAATGGCGGCGTTGTTGGTGTGAATTTTTATTCAGGTTTTTTGGATCCTGCCTATGAAACAAGGCTTAAGGGTTTGTATGCAAGTAAATTTGGCGATACCGGAGATACAAAATTGAGTACCTGGGCCATGTATGAAAAGTTGCCAAAGGAACTTCAACGGCAAGCCGATGCTCCACTGTCGAAATTATTGGATCATATTGACTATTTGGTCAAAAAAGTGGGTATAGACCATGTTGCTGTAGGCTCGGATTTCGATGGCATAGAATCCTCACCCCAAGGTCTAGAAGATGTTTCTAAATTTCCGTTACTGACCAAAGCGCTGTTGGAAAGAGGATATACAAAGACGGATGTTGCGAAGATTATGGGACAAAATTTCTTGCGGATCTTAAAAGAAAATGAAGGATAAGGCTAACCAGTCCTTGCGTATGGTCTTGGTGAATATATAATACGTACGACGATGATATTGCGCTTTTAACAGCTATAAATTTGTAATTTCGTAGTATGGCAAAATCAAAATCTGCATACTTCTGTCAAAACTGTGGCTACGAGTCTCCCAAATGGATGGGGCAATGCCCTTCTTGTAAACAATGGAATAGTTTTGTTGAGGAAGTCGTTGAAAAGGCGAGTTCAAAAGTTCCTGAATGGCGTAGTTCTACCACAGGAGGAAGCACAAAGAGAGCGAATAAAGCTGCGATCATCCACGAAATTGTCTATCAGGATGAATTACGGATATTGACTCCTGATCAGGAGTTTAACCGGGTTCTTGGCGGCGGTATTGTTCCAGGGTCATTGGTCCTTATTGGAGGTGAACCGGGTATTGGGAAGTCGACGTTGATGTTACAGCTCGCTTTGTCAATCCCACAAGTCAAGACCCTTTATATTTCTGGGGAAGAAAGCGAACAGCAAATTAAGATGCGGGCAGAACGATTGTCACAATCATCCAAAGCAAATTGTTATATTCTTACCGAGACATCTACTCAAAATATTTTCAAGCAGATCGAGACGGTACAGCCCAATGTCATAGTCATAGATTCTATACAGACTTTACATTCCTCACAAATTGAATCGGCGCCAGGATCGGTTTCTCAGGTACGCGAATGTACCGCAGAATTGCTGCGGTTTGCAAAAGAAACCAGTACACCAGTTTTTATTGTAGGACATATTACCAAGGACGGATCTATTGCAGGTCCCAAGGTTTTAGAACATATGGTGGATACGGTGCTTCAATTCGAGGGTGATCGTCATCATGTATACCGAATTTTACGGGCCGTAAAGAATCGTTTTGGATCTGCTTCAGAACTGGGTATTTATGAAATGCAGGGGTCGGGGCTTAGGGAAGTGTCAAATCCTTCGGAGATTATGATTTCCCAGCGCGATGAACCTGTTAGTGGCGTTTCCATTGCGGCGATGCTCGAAGGAGTGCGCCCTATGATGATTGAAGTGCAGGCACTGGTGAGTAATTCGGCGTTTGGAAATGCTCAGCGCTCTTCTACAGGCTACGATACGAAACGATTAAATATGCTGCTGGCTGTTTTGGAGAAACGCTTTGGCTTTAGGTTAAGTGCACAGGATGTGTTTTTGAATATTGCCGGTGGGTTACGTGTCGAAGATCCTGCGATCGATTTGGCTGTTGTTGTTGCAATTATTTCTTCACAACAAGATATCGCGATTCGATCCAATCTGACTTTTGCCGGTGAGGTTGGTTTATCGGGTGAGATAAGGGCCGTAAATCGTATTGAACAGCGTATACAGGAGGCCGAGAAGTTGGGCTTTGATGGTATTTTTATTTCTAAATTCAATACCAAAGGATTGGATGCTAAAAAATATAATATTGCCATTCGTCCGGTTGCCAAATTGGAGGATATCTTCAGTGCTTTGTTTGGCTAAGCGACAAAGAGGGGTAATCAATCGTTTAATATCCTAATTTACTGGGATCATCTTAAAATAGATTTTTTCAGAAAAATGGCCTTCTTCAAAGAATAAAAATTAAAAGACCATGCTTTTACTAAAACATGGTCTTTTTTATGGATCGTCTATAGTTTACTTTTTCAAGACTTCTTTCAATTTCGCGCGTAAAGCATCACCATGTAAATTCTTGGCGACAATTTTCCCATTGGGATCGATCAGGACATTCTGCGGGATAGATTTTACCCCGTATAAGGTTCCGACATCATTTTGCCAACGTTTAAGATCCGAAACATGACGCCAGTGCAATTTATCTGCATGGATGGCTTTAATCCAAGAATTGCGATCCTTATCAAAGGATATACCCAATATTTCGAAGTTTTCACCTTTAAATTGTTGGTATGTTTTGACAAGATCCGGGCTTTCGACACGGCAATCGGGGCACCAAGATGCCCAAAAATCAAGAAGCACATATTTTCCTTTAAAGTCCGAAAGCTTTACAGGGTTTCCAGTGGTGTCATTTTGCGTAAACGCTGGCGCTGTTTTTCCAATTTGAACCGTTTCCAAGGTATTTAAATAGTCTTGGAACTCTTTCCCTTCACTTGAATTCTTGACATTTTTACTCAACGTATTATAAAGCGCTTGAAGCTCGGGATAAACCGGGTCATATCCGCCAACTCTACGCAAGTCAACTAATGTCGAAATAGAATCCGGAGCAGCCTTTACGCGGGCAATATACTCCTCTTTGGTAAGTTCCTTTTTTTGTGCCGAACCAATGAATGGCAGAACTAAAAAAAGTAGTGTGATGTATTTTATCATGTTATTATTCTTATATATATTTACAAATATAAGAAAATCCACTAATTTAGTAGATTAATAAAATGTCAAAAAATGAACTTCAACCTAACTTCTAAACTTCCACATGTCGGCACGACGATTTTTACCAAAATGACGATGCTTGCTAATGAGCAGCAAGCCTTAAATCTGTCGCAAGGTTTTCCTGACTTTGAGACCGATCCGAAGTTGGTGGAATTGGTTTCTAAGGCAATGGAAGCGGGACATAACCAATACGCGCCAATGATCGGAGCACAGACATTACGTGATACGATCTCCAAAAAATACCGGGAAGTTTATAACGTGGCGGTCGATGCAACGGCGGAGCTTACTGTGACATCAGGTGGTACCCAAGCAATTTTTACAGCTATTGCCGCAGTCGTTAGACCGCAAGATGAGGTTATTATTTTTGAACCGGCATACGATTGTTATGCGCCGACTATCGAATTGTTTGGCGGTAAAGTTGTTCCCGTGCGATTAATGGCACCTGATTTTCAGATTGACTGGGGTTACGTCGCTACGTTAATTAATTCCAGAACTCGTTTAATGATCATTAATAATCCGAATAATCCAACAGGCAAAGTGCTGGGTAAAGAAGAGTTAATTAAACTTGGGGACTTGTTGGCAGGTACCAACGCACTCTTATTGAGTGATGAAGTGTACGAGCATATCGTTTTCGATGGTGTCTCGCCCCAATCGGTATTGGAAATACCCTCCTTACGCGAGCGAAGTTTTGTTGTTGCTTCCTTTGGAAAGCTATTGCACACCACGGGTTGGAAGATAGGTTATTGCATTGCTCCGCCACAATTAACGCAGGAATTTAGAAAAGTGCATCAATTCAATGTATTTAGCGTAAATACACCCATGCAATTCGCTATCGCGGAATATTTGGAGGATATAAGCTATGTCAAAGGTCTATCGGAATTTTTTGAGCGAAAAAGAAACCTATTGAAAGACGGATTAAAGGGATCCCGGTTTACGATTCTTCCCTGCGAAGGAACTTATTTCCTGAATATCGATTATAGCGCGATCAGTCAGGAGAAGGAATTTGAATTTGCTTGCTCGTTAACCAGGGAGCACAAAATTGCAACCATCCCACTGTCAGCGTTCTATAAAGAAGCTACAAATCAACAAGTTTTGCGGGTTTGTTTTGCTAAAAAGGATGAAACGCTATTAAAAGCTGTCGAGATTCTGAATAAGGTATAGCTGTATTATTGGGGTAAAAGAATAGCTAAAAGGTTTTATTTAAAATATCGCTAAGAAAGAACCACTTTATTAAAATTTTACTTCAACTTGAGGTACTAATTTTATAAATTTGTAATTCACGTTTATCAACATACCCATAAAATGGCTAGATTAAATTTATTGGAAGAAACACGCTTCGAAAAAGTCCCTGTGAGCGTCTATCCAGATCAAAATTCAGCTTCGAAAAACGTTGCAAATCGTATTGCTGAAATTATTCGTGCAAAGCAAGAGAAAGGTGAGAAAGCTGTTCTGGGCCTTGCTACCGGTGCCACTCCGGTAAAAGTCTATCAAGAATTGATTCGTTTGCATAAAGAAGAAGGTTTAAGCTTTAAGAACGTGATTACCTTCAATCTTGACGAATACTACCCTATGCAACCTGATGCCGATCAGAGTTATGTGACCTTTATGAACAAAAACTTGTTCGATCATGTAGATATTGATGCGGCTAATGTAAATATTCCAGATGGTACCTTAGCTCCTGACCAAGTAAATGCATTCTGTGAAGCTTACGAACAGAAGATTACAGCAGCAGGAGGTTTAGATATTCAATTATTAGGTATTGGCCGTACAGGCCATATCGGTTTCAATGAGCCAGGTTCTGCACCTAACTCAGGTACACGTGTGGTAACGTTGGACGATTTAACTCGTCGCGATGCTTCCCGTGCTTTTGGTGGAAAAGAAAATGTACCAACAAAAGCGATTACCATGGGAGTAGGTACAATCTTTAAAGCGAGAGAGATTATTTTAATGGCTTGGACCGAGACAAAGGCTGAGATCATTAAAAAAGCAGTTGAAGGTGAAATCTCCTCGGAGATTCCTGCAACTTATCTTCAGTTATCGGACAACGTTGAATTTATTCTTGATGAAGCGGCAGCATCATTATTGACACGTTTTGATCTTCCTTGGTTGGCAGAAGATGTTACCTGGACACCTTCATTAATTAAAAAAGCAGTCGTTTGGTTGGCTTTGGAGATCAAAAAACCAATCCTGAAACTTACCGACGAGGATTATAATGCGCACGGGATGGCGAAGTTGGTTACAGAAACCGGTCCGGCATATAATATCAACATCCGTATATTCAACGAACTTCAACATACGATCACGGGATGGCCAGGAGGTAAACCCAATGTTGACGATTCACAACGTCCTGAGCGTGCTAACCCAGCGAAGAAAAATGTAATTGTATTTTCTCCACATCCGGATGATGATGTCATCTCAATGGGCGGTACATTTATTCGCCTGGCAGATCAAGGACACAATGTCCATGTTGCTTACCAAACTTGTGGTAATACAGCAGTTTGGGATGATGATGTGGTACGTTATCTGGAGTTTGCTGAAGATCTTGCAAAACAAATTGGGGCAGAGGCAGAAGCTTCTCAGATCGGCCGCATTTATGATGAAGAAAGAGCAATTTTTGCAACAAAAAAACCAAATCAGATCGATACTGAACTTGTCCGTAAAATCAAAGCATTAATCCGTAAGGGTGAGGCGATCGCAGGAGCCCGTTTGGTTGGTTTGCCAGATGAGAATATCCATTTCCAGGATCTACCTTTCTATGATAGACAGAAGTTTTCAAAAAATGTATCTTTTGAAGATGATATTCAACAAACAATGGAATTGTTGCGCCACGTAAAACCACATCAGGTATTTGCTGCGGGTGACTTTGCAGATCCACACGGTACACATAAAGTATGTTTCGACATTCTGTTTGAAGCATTAAACAGATTGAGTAAAACGGATGAGTGGACCAAAGATTGTTGGTTATGGTTATACCGTGGAGCATGGCATGAATATCCTATCCACGAGATCCAAATGGCCGTTCCTTTATCACCACAAGAAGTTTATCGCAAACGTTTAGCCATCTTTAAACACCAGTCTCAAAAAGATTTGCCTGTATTCCCTGGAGATGATCCACGTGAATTCTGGGTGCGTGCTGAAGATCGTACAAGCGAAACAGCAGCTTTATATGACCAACTAGGTTTGGCAAACTATGAAGCTATCGAAGCGTTTGTAAGATGGAAATTTGACTAAAATAATTGTCTAAATAAACAAAAAAGTCCTGAGCCTGAGTTGGTTCAGGACTTTTTTGTTTTTAATCATTCTAAATAGCTTATTTTTTATACCTTTGCGTTATTATTTAGAATAATTAAAAATAATTACCCAAAATTATTAACATGGACAAACACTTACTAGCTCTTGCTTCTACATTTTTAATCGGAGGTGCAGTATATGGTCAAACTTCGGGAATCGTCAAAGGTAAAGTCGTCGATACACAAAATAATCCTTTAAGTTCAGTAACCGTTTCAATCGGAGATAAAAAAGTACGTACGGACCATAGAGGTCATTTTAGACTGCATGGCATCGACCAAAATACGGTGATTAAATTCACCTACATGGGCTACCAAACAACCGTTATCGATTATGTTTTTAGCACGAAAAGCCCTGAAGTGATTATTGATCCCATTACGCTAGTGAGCAATGAGCAGGCCATTGATGAGGTAGAAGTGTTTGGTGAACGCAACAAAAAGCCAAAAGGCTTGGAGATGATTACACGTATGCCATTAAAACCTTCGGATCAAATTCAGAGTATTTCTGTCATTTCCAATAAGGTAATTCAAGATCAGGGTATTCTTACGTTGACGGATGCTGTAAGAAATATTCCCGGTGTAACCTTGTTTGGTTCTTATGGGGGTGTTAAAGAATCTTTGTCAACCCGTGGGTTCAGAGGGGTGCCTGTATTGAAGAATGGCGTGCGGATGGACTCTCAATTTCAAACTGCATCTGGAGTTGTTGATATGCAAGGTGTGGAGTCTATTCAAATGATTAAAGGGTCTGCTGCCGTTACACAGGGTGTTATTACCGATATTGGTAATGCCGGTGGTGTAATTAATGTGGTCACTAAAACCCCTAATTTCACGAATTCCGGTGAGGTGGGTGTTCGTGCAGGAAGTTGGGGACAATTCCGCCCAACCTTTGATTTCCAAACGGTACTGGATAAAAAACAGACCGTTGCTTTTCGAATGGATGGCGCGTATGAACGTAGTGATAGCTACCGTAAAAGTGTATCCTCTAACCGTGTTTATTTAAATCCATCGTTAGCTTGGAAACCAACGGATAAGACAACAATTACTTTGGAGGGTGATTATTTTAATGATAATCGCACGCCGGTTAATTCCGCTGTCAATTTAAATCCTTCACAGGGGGTGAATGCGCTATATGTTATCCCGAACAATAAGTTTTTGGGCTTCAATTCCGATAATAATAATACAGAGATGAAGAGCTTTATGGCGCAGATCAATCATGAACTGACTGATCGCTGGAGCATCCGAGCCTCTATCGCAACGTCATCTTATCAGGTTGATAACCAATCATCATCTTCCTCATTGATTAAAGATGATGCAAAACAATATAATACCTTCTCGCGTTCCATGAGTAAGAGCCTGCGCGATGACAAAAATAAAACTTTCCAGTTTGACTTGATCGGAAAAGATCTTTATACGGGTAAGGTAAAACATTTGGTTCAGGCAGGGGTGGACTATCGTATTGCTGATGCGACAACAACTTCTTTTGCCGGAAAATTAAGTCCACTGGAGAAAAATGTTCTTTTGAAAAAAGCCGATCAAAATAGCAATGTAATTGATATTATTGATATCCATGGTGATTGGGTGAATGATCTTTCGGAAGTGGTATACGTCGATTCGTTGGGTAACCAGCGGAAAGGAAAGCAAATTGTCTATACAGCAGGAACTCCTGTACGGAGTTATTATTCTTCTATAGGATTTATGGGGCAGGACGTTATTGAATTTAACAAATACATTAAGGCTGTATTAGGTTTACGTTATTCCGAAATTACAACAAAAGATTTTACATCAAACGGTAATAAAAGGGAGTCAGCTTGGAATCCAATGGCGGGAGTGATTGTTACGCCATTTGAGAATTTCAACGTATTTGGATCTTATACAAACTCAACGAATTTAAGAAATGCGGCAAATCCTTTAACAGATGGTACAGCGGCAGGTGCTTCTAAAACCGAACAATTTGAGGGGGGAATTAAATCCGATTGGCTGAATAATCGTTTACGTTTCAATTTAACCTATTTCCATATTTATACCTCAAACTTGACGAATGCGGAGTATACACCAGGCACGAATGTCGCCACAGGATTATACTTTAAGGCCGGGGATTTGGTGCGCGATGGTATTGAGGCAGAGTTGAACGGTCGTGTATTGGAAAATTTGACAGTGATGTTGGGCTATGCGTATTTAGACGCACGTTATAAAAATTCACCATCTTATATGGATGGATCGGCACCGATGAATGCGCCAAAACATACGGCAAATGCATGGATACAATATGTATTTAATCAAGGAGCTCTTCGGAACCTGAGCTTAAGTGCCGGAGTTTATTATGTTGGAGACCGACCTGTCAATGAATATAGCTTAACCCCAAATGGGCACGGCGAATATTATGGTACAGAACCTTTCAATATGCCAGCATATACCACATTAAATGCGCAGGTGGGATACAAATGGCGCAAATTTGATGCGAAAGTCTTTGTAAATAATATCACCAATGAGATCGGATTGAATTCATACTTCCGCGGTGGTTTTATTAATCAGATCGATCCAAGAAATGCTGCGGTTGCATTGAGTTATAAGTTTTAAAGATATAAGTCTATATAAACAGAAGGGCTGTCCAAAGAAGTTGGACAGCCCTATTTTTATGCTATTTTCTTTTATCAGCTTAAGTATCCTTTCATCTAGTGGACGCTGGATCGACTGATGTTATTTTAGGCAGCTTTTTTTTGCGTTATCGACACCAATAGCGTTCACCATGATGAATCCCGATGAATTAATAGCTGATTACATCACCTGACCGTCCTTTGGCATCAAATACTTTAAATAAGTATTTTTTTCCGTTCTGGAAAGGTATCGGACCGTTCACCACTTTTGATTTCAATGTTGGCGTACTTCCATTATCGCTATAATAGACTTTGAAACCGGGATAATCGGTGTTGATAAGAAGTTGGCTGCCCTCTTTCTTGATCCCAATTTTTGGAAGTCGATAGGTATAGCCCCCATTTACCCTATCCAGTTTTCTCAATTCATCCTCACCTAATTTTTTGATAAAGGCGGTATACGATTTGCGATAAGTGGCCTCGTCAAAAGAATTTCCTTTTTCCCAAGTTTGTTCGGGCGCCCACGCGCGATCAGCAATCGCTATCAAACGTGGGAATATCATTTCCTCAAGACGTTGGTCAGTGGATACCTTTTCTGCCCATAAAGCACCTTTAATACCAAGGAGATTTTTCTTCCCTTCGGCTGTAAGCTGTTCTTTATTGGTGTAAGCCTCTGGTTTAAGACCTTTTCCAGTATCATCCTTCCGAAGGTTGATGAAGAAATTTTCAGGAGAGAACGAATAGGTTCTGTTCAGATTAACCGTGCCTACCCAGCTGTGTCCTGGATCTGCAAAGTCACGGTCCCAAGACATATCGAGGTAGTTGTTTGCCGCACTCGTGTAAACAACTTTATAACCAGCATTTGCCAATCGATAAGCGAGGTCTTCCTGTCCTTGGCCAGGGAGATTGTTCCATACATTCAAATGGATGCCGGATTTTCCTAGATCGGCATTTACAACCATGCCTTTTCCTTTATTGCGCATACCCATTTCTTCCCATCCCGACATCGTCAATCCTTTTTCTTGAACAAGGCTATTAATTTTGGCAATATACAGTGGCCATACATCGAGTACATTGGCGATATTATTCTCCTTCATAAAGGCCAACACCTTGGGCGATTTCTCCCAAACACCACTTGGCGTTTCGTCGCCGCCCAGATCGATAATTTTCAACGGAACTCCAGCTTGATCATGTATTGCTTTGATTTCATCGATCACCTTGCTCAGGAAGTGATAGGTTGAAGGTAGGGCAGGGTTCATGACATTGTCATTCCAGTTTTGTGCAGAGTTGTAAACGGACTTGTCCTCTGCATCGTCCAGCAAGAACTCCTCTGCCTTCTGTTTATCGCCAAGTTTTGAATAATGGGCAAAACGCGCCCGCATTGCTTTAATCGCTGCACGCGCATGACCAGGAGTTTCTACTTCGGGTATGACATCGATATGTCTTGCCTGTGCATATTTTAAAATTTCAATATAGTCAGCAACACTGTAGAATTGATGCGATTTGGTGGTCGCTCCAGAACCATAAGCAGACTGTATCGCTTTTCCATCCTCAAAATTAGCCGAACGATTGGCTCCGATAGCCGTTAATTCAGGTAGCGAAGGAATTTCCAATCGCCAACCTTCGTCGTCAATGAAGTGGAAATGGAATTTGTTCAACTTGTAAAAAGCCATGAGATCCAATATTCTTAAAACCTCGGCTTTGCTATGGAAATTACGGGCAGCATCCAGCATAAATCCACGGTAGCCATAACGTGGACTATCTTCAATGTTACCGTATGGTAAAGCGATTGATTTTGTGGCTTTATTCCATTGATTGTGATTGATCAACGATTTTAAAGATTGTATGGCATAAAATGCACCGGCTTTATCGGAAGCTTCTATTCGTATACCTTTTGCACCAATCGTCAAGTGATAGGATTCCGGCTTTAAGTTATTTGCTTTGACAATCTCGATGCCACCCTGAGGGCTAGATGAAGCCGTTAGCTTAATACCTGAATATGCTGAAAAAAAGTTTGTCAGAAAGTCCGATTCGCTCGCAAAATCCTTATCGACAAAAAGTTTTGTACCTGTCGATAGATTGAATTTCTCGTTATTATTGATGCTGATATTACTTGGTAAAGGAATGACATGTTGTGCTGCTGTCCCCTCCACAAGCTTGTTTTGATCGTATTTATAAGCAAAGTAATCTGTTTTTTCAGCGTCCGACTGGGGAGCGATTTTAACAGCAGAATAATCCGAAATATTTGTTGCAAGCCCAGTTTTATTATTTTTTAGGTATAGACCAATTGGCCCATCCGTATAATTGACCAGTCCGGTTGTGATAAAATCGATGTGGACCGTATCTTGCGCATTTAATGAAAAGTTATTTTTCTTAAAGCTAACCTGAAAGAGATCCCCGTTTCGGTGGTCTATCGCAAAACGTTTGTCGACCTTATCGGGATCGATAGATCGGATAAAATTAAACCAAAGGCTCCAGTCGTTGAGTTGAACAGCACTTTTCCCCTTGTTTTTTAAAATTAGGGTAGAAACCGGATTTTTACGGATATTCTCTCCGTCTTTGACCTTCCAGGTGAGCTGCAGTTGATCTGCGATTGCACTCGATTTCTGAGCATAGGCTTCCTGGCTTAACAAAGCCAAGCCTAGTCCGGCATAGAGTAGCGGTTTTTTGATTTTTTTTAAATTAGTCATGTTGGTTACTTTTTCAATGACTCTAAATATAGCTATTCTAGAGAGGTTTATGATCTATTTCAAAAAAAATGAATAAAAAAAAGATAAAAATTTTGACAGATTTATAAATATTTCTATATTTGCACACCGAAAGAGAAAACGGCCCGTTCGTCTAGGGGTTAGGACGCAAGATTTTCATTCTTGAAACAGGGGTTCGATTCCCCTACGGGCTACAGATCTAAAAGTCAAAACGTACAAAAGCCTGCAAATTAAACATTTGCAGGCTTTTTTGTTTTTCAGTATCTACAAAACCTATAATAAATCCAAAGAAAAAAGTGAGTCATTCAGTGAGTCATTTTCGCTCATTTACTCACTCACTGAAATGACAATAACATTCTTATAATCAAGATGTTTAAAAATCAAACATCTTGATCTGTTTTAGTTGCAAGGCTAATTTTGCATCGCTGAAATCTGTTTTTCAGTGGTGATGCAGAGCTCGCCACAAAGGCGGCTCGGTTTGTTTCACTTAAATGATGTTGTCATGAGTACAAATTATTCCTTGCTTTTCTATCTGAAGAAACCAAAAAATTATATTAGCGGCCCCAAGTCGATCTACATGCGGATTACCGTAGATGGTATCCCAAAAGAAGTTTCCACTGGACGAGAATGCTATCCGTCCAAATGGAATTCTAAAGCCAACCGTGTGAAAGGCACAACAGAAGCTGTCAAGACCCTGAACAGCTATCTTGATACCCTCGTAACTAAAATAAGTACGATCCATACCGCTATGACGGCTGCCGCAGAGGAAATCACAGCGGAATCGATCAAACTTAAGTATCAGGGAAAGGATACTAAATGTAAAAATTTCTTAGATGTCTTCAGGGAGCATAATATGCAGATGGAAGCATTGCTCGGCAATGGATTCAAGCCCAATACACTCAAAGGATATAAAACCTCTTTATTGCATGTTTGTGAATACCTTGAGAAAGAATTTAGACTAGCAGATATCGACACAAGAAAGATTGACCATGCTTTTGTCACAGGCTACGAATTCTTTCTTCGTGCCACGATAGGCTGTTCAGCCGTGTCGGCAGCAAAATACATGAAGCACCTTCGCAAGATCATCAAGGTATGTATCGCGCACAGATGGATAACGGACGATCCATTTGCCTTTTATAAGATCAAGGTCAAAGCTAAAGAGAAGGAATTTCTGACAGATGCGGAACTTCGGAGGATAGAAGAAAAGAACTTCAAAATACCAAGACTTGCACATGTCCGCGATATCTTTGTCTTTTGTTGTTACACTGGACTTTCCTATGCAGATGTAAAGAAACTAAAATGGATTGATATTTCTGAAGGAGTGGACGGAAAACTCTGGATCTTCACCAGCAGAGAAAAAACCGAAACGTCGTCAAATATTCCACTACTTCCCAAAGCTCTTGAAATCATTGAAAGGTATCGTGATTATCCGCCGTGCATAGCCAAGGATATGGTTCTTCCAGTTCTCAGCAATCAGAAAATGAACAGCTATCTTAAAGAAATAGCGGATGTGTGTGAGATAACAAAAGAACTCACTTTTCACAAATCACGTCATACGTTCGCCACTTCTGTTACATTGGCAAATAGTGTACCTATCGAAACTGTTTCCAAGATGCTTGGACATACGGACATTAATACTACGCAGCATTATGCGAAGTTATTGGACAATAGGGTCGCAATAGACATGGAAAAACTGGAAAGAACGATCGAGAATAAAACTGCGCCAACAGGTCATGCTAAAATCGCAGCGCTATGGGCCACCTAAGGTGCTTACTCTAATAAAGGCAAATCATAGTCGAAGAAATATTGCTTAATTCAGGAAGAAAGCGATGTTTTCATACATCGCTTTCATATTACATATTTGTAGTAAGAATTTAGAAATTTAGATATAATAGTTTATTTATCGCCAATTGCTCAATGAACCGACATGCCTGTACCTAGTACCGGATAAGCCTGATCAATCCTACAGGAGGTATTATCACTACCAGCCAGAAAATTGACGGGCCCTATCCGAGTGGATTACTATACGGAAGCTATCCATGCTGTTCAGCTGAGCGATGTTCTAGACCCATCTGATATGCCAGCAACAGTTAAAGAATCTTAACAAGGAACATAATAAACAAACTTTCGAATAGGGTACTAGGAAGATAAGCTATTGGGCAATATTGCTTTTATGCTATTAGGCTTGCCCTCCTGCTATCGAATCACGCTGTTTGGAACTGAGATTCGTTCTGAGTACAAAAAAATGAAGTGTTTTAATACACGCAAGTTGTGTTTTCGGGGACCCCGAAAACCATCTTGCCTTTACTCTGCAATGCCTCAATTGGGGCATTGCAGGGTAAAGGGAGAACAACCTTCGCAACTCGGTCTTTCTTTCCAAATCTGGGGATAGCGCAAAATAGGATTTGCAAAATGCTAAAATGTGGTATTTTGTATCACCTATTCAACTAATTTTCTCAAGACTTATTTGAGAAATTAACGTCTGAGACTACTACCCCTGTCCTGTCCATCGTCATCCTGTTCCCATGGCTTTCGGTCTGGGGTAGCAATTCGAAGAATATACCCGTCGTCTTCTTTGAAAGCGTTACTCGCTTCAAGCACATGGTGCATAGCGGAGAGATCTTCTCCCTTAATCGTTTCGCTGAACAACTGTGCTCTTTGCAACATTCGGATAAAGGTATCAGGTTCCTGCCTGCGTGTCAATTGTCTGAGTGCGCCAAGGTAATCGTCCCGGAAAACGGTTGGTATAATGATCTTGGTCTGTCCCTGGCTGGTCAGCTCAGCATTCATCATCACTCTCGCCAATCTCCCATTTCCATCCAAAAAGGGATGTACCTCGCTGATCATAAACATCATGAATGCTGCTTTGGCAAAAGGGTGCCTTAATGCTCTGTAGAAATCAAACCCCTGTACCAATGTACCTCCAACAAGCTCATGGTCGACAAATTCAGTATCACCAGCCCGGTTGTTGCGGTCCTTGAACTCGCCCGGATTTTTGTCATGTCTGGCAGTTAGCATGGTCTTATGCCGATAGCGAAGGATATGAATGAGCTCATCAGAATTCTTGGGGACAACCTGCATTTCCTCACGATTACTGACCATTTGGTAAGTTCCCAGTATATCGTGAGAATCTTCTCCCCTTGCGGGCAAGGGTTTTCCGCTATCAATGATCTTCAGAGCCTCTTCTACCTCAAAACGGGTACCCTCGATAAAGTTAGAGAAGTAGGCTTCGTAGAAGGCAAAATTGCGGAAGGCCCTGGTTGTTTGGTTTGCGTCATATATATCCGCAAACTCACGCTGCTGCAATTCCACAAAGAGCTTTTCGAAGAGGTCCAACCGTGCCGGATCATACGGATGCCCAAATGCCCGGGCAATGGCCACCGGGGATTTCAGGATACCCGAGGGCTTAGTCGACAGCATTGCGCCGACCATCCGGTTCAGCTTATCGAACTCCCTATCCATACCCAGCCTGGTACTGATTTCACTTGCACGGTCCCGCAATTCATTTAGTCCCTGTTCGCCTTTAACCCGTACGATCTGATCCAATTTTTCTTCTATCTGAGGAATTGTCCATGTTTTGGACTCCCCTCCAACTTTCCGGGATTCCTGAAGATTCTCCAATAATGCACGGTCCTGTCCTGAGACATAGAGTCCATCGGAAAAAAGTAAATCTCCTGGGAGTGGCCCTTGTCCCTGCATTAAGTTCAACGTAAGGCCCGGGAGTTTGACCTTTCTATCATAGGAATAAGTTAGAAAGATATCACCAGTATCAGTAGGTTTAAATTCAAGGGCGGAGCGGTGACTGAGCAAAACACCTGGATATAGATGCCCGATGATCTTGAACCTATTCCGAAGCACGATAGCCTCCGGAGCTTCCTCCAAATTTGGGGTATATATCTTCGGTGCAATCTTCTTCAGTTTTCCTTCTTTGACAAGCTTGCCAATGGCTCTGCTTATGTTGGAATCGCTGGAAGAAAACAGTATCTCCTGTAGGTGTAATGGGATATCCTTGTCCATGATCTTTACAAACTTTTGAGATTAATTATAGTAATCAACATGTCAGCACAAATTTTTCAAACTAACAAAGTGAATTTATGCGAATTTTTCAAACTAATTTAAGTAAAAATACAGATTTTTCAGATTTGTATTGGAAAGCTATAATTACTTTTTTCAAAAATTTCCTACTAAACTCTTCAAAAAAGCTTTGGTCTACAAATTTTTCCGGATAAACCCGTCTGTTTTTACAAATTATTTTAATTATGGAGCGGTTAGCTCTCCTATCAAGGGGTACATAGGAACTCAGGGAGACCGGATTCCTGCTTTTGGAGAAAGGAAAGTATACGCCACTGTAAAGTTCATTTTTCAGCACCCCGTCATTCAGATCGGCAGTATCCTTTTTGAATCTATTGAAATAATTAAACATCTTTATCAGGAATAGAAGTTTTGTCCTGCCGAGTTTAGGGGAAAGATGTTCAAGTCTGCGATTCACTTCCATAGAGAAGCGGACGCGTCTTGTGTTTTCATTAGATCTAGCCATTGCTGTCAGAATTATTGTTAGCGATAAACCTAAATCTGCTGGCCCTGGTAGGGTGCCAGGAGGGGATGTACTCCAGATAGCCATATAAGACGAGTTCGGTGCGTCGGATTATGATGCTGCCCAAAAGCTGGTAGAAGATGTATTGGCAGAGTTTGGGACGATTGATATTCTGGTAAACAATGCCGGGATTCCAGAGATAATCTGATGTTAAGAATGTCCAAAGACGATTGGGATACGATTATCAAAGTTAATTCGGATTCTGTTTTTAACCTGACCAAAGCGGTTATCAAGCCAATGATGAAGGCCAAATCGGGCTCAATTATCAATATGACTTCTGTAGTAGGCGTTAAAGGGAATGCCGGGCAGGCCAATTATGCGGCTTCTAAAGCTGGTGTTATTGGTTTTTCTAAGTCGATTGCATTAGAATTAGGATCCAGAAATATCCGTTGCAATGCCGTGGCGCCAGGTTTTATAGAAACCGAAATGACGGCCGCCCTTGATGAGAAAACCGTACAGGGATGGAGAGATGGTATCTCGTTGAAACGGGGTGGACAGCCGGAAGACGTGGCTAATGCCTGCGTTTTCTTAGCAAGTAATATGTCTTCCTACATCACCGGCCAGGTTCTGAATGTTGACGGCGGAATGCTGACATAATAGAATTTAATATTCAATAAAAAAGACTTTTGATTTCAAAGGTCTTTTTTATTGTCTTAATGCCAGGTAAATTATTTTTACTCAATATAAATAACCTCTCGTATAGGCTTTTTTCATCCTAAGCCTAATCAGGAAAAGAAGAAAAAGTGCTAATTTAGAGTTTCTATAAAATTTTGTAATGAAAGTAGCACTATTTATCCCCTGTTATATAGATCTGATTTACCCCAAAGTCGGTATTGCCACACTTGAGCTTTTGGAGCGATTGGGCGTAGAGGTCACAGTACCTTTGCAGCAGACTTGTTGTGGACAGCCTATGGCCAATGAGGGCGATCAGAAACATTCTATAAGGACAGAAACTCAGTTTTGTGAAAATTTTAAGGATTTGAATTTTGATTATATCGTTGGGCCGGCAGGGAGTTGTGTCAAGCACGTCAAGCTCCATATGGATGCAATTCCTCAAACCGAAACTGTTACAGAAATCCGTCACAAAACCATAGAATTAGTAGAGTTTTTACACGATGTTCTCAAGATAGAAGAATTCCCTTGGGCAGATTTCCAGCATACGGTGGCTATCCATAATTCCTGCAGTTCTATCCGCGGCTTACACATTGCATCCCGTTTTGAGTGGCAGGAACCTTACTTTAATAAAACCGAAGATCTGTTAAAGAAGGTGTCAGGAGTTAAAGTAGAAACGATTGACAGGCCACAAGAATGCTGTGGCTTTGGTGGGACGTTTTGTGTAACCGATGAAGCGGTGAGTGCCAAGATGGGGCAGGACAAAGTTGCTGATTATACAAGACATCAGGTCGAGTATGTAGTTTCGCCGGATATGTCTTGCCTGATGCATCAGGAAGGCATTGCCAAAAGAGAAAAGTCAGACCTCAAATTTGTACATATTGCTCAGGTTTTGAATAACGGACCATTCTAAAAATCACAAACAATGGGAAAAGTAAACGTAGAAGATAATGCGAGAAAATTCATCAAACAGGATGATATTCACGAGGCGCAACACGATAAAAATCTTTATAATACTATCATTAAACGTAGTAAAGTATCCTCTGAGATTCCGGAATGGGAAGAGCTTAGGAATCTGGCTTCGCAAATCAAGGAACATGCGCTGACGCATTTGGATCACTACATTGAACAGTTTGCAACAAAAGCAGAGGAAAACGGTATCACAGTTCATTTTGCAAAAGATGCCGATGAACATAATGCTATTGTTTTTGATATTTTGAATTCTCACGGCGCAAAGCGCATCATCAAAAGCAAATCGATGTTGCAGGAAGAATGCGGGATGACACCTTTTCTTGAAGAAAGAGGAATTGATGTCCTGGAGACCGATCTGGGTGAGCGAATCCAGCAACTATCAGACGAGCGCCCAAGTCATATTGTAATGCCTGCCATCCAAAAAACGACAGAAGATATTGCCAAACTATTTGCAGATAAAATTGGTACGGATCCCAACGATGATGATCCGCATTCTCTCGCAGAAGCAATGAGGAACAATGCCCGGCCCAAATTTTTGGTGGCAGATGCCGGGATGACAGGCGCCAATTTTGCCGTTGCCGAAACCGGTACTTTTGTAGTCTGTACTAATGAAGGTAATGCCGATCTTACTGCAAGCATTCCACCGCTTCATATTGCCAGTATTGGTATAGAAAAGATCCTGCCGAAGGTAGAAGATCTGGGTGTTTTTATCAGACTACTTTCCCGCAGTGCTTTAGGGACGCCGGCAACGCAGTATACTTCTCATTTTTCAGGCCCAAGAGAAGGATCTGAGATGCACATTGTACTCACAGATAATGGTAGGAGCAAACGATTGTCTATGGACAAATTCTGGCATTCTCTCAAATGTATCCGTTGTGGTGCCTGTATGAATACCTGCCCTGTGTACAGAAGGAGTGGCGGATTGTCTTATGGTGCTACTTATTCCGGCCCGATTGGGATTATTCTGGATCCTACTTTTGATGAAGACACCTATTCAGAATTACCTTTCCATTCATCGCTTTGCGGCTCCTGTACAGAGATCTGCCCCGTTCATATTAATATTTCGGACCAGATTATCGAGTGGCGAAAAGTGGTGATGGAGAAAAAGAAAACACCTTTTGGCAGAAGGCTGGCATTTGCTGCTGCTGACCGAATGCTGGGCAGTGCAACTGCTTTTAAAATGATGGAAAAGACCACTTACAATATGCTGAATATTCTCCCAAAATCTCTATTGGAAAACAGCACGTTGGATCCTTGGGTAGAAGACCGTGAATTGCCTGACGTGAAAAAAGAAACCTTCAGAGACTGGTACAAAAAAAACCGAAAAAACAATGACTAAAGAAGAATTACTGAGTTCGGTAAGAACCAATCTTGCTAACCGCGAAAAAGTGGATTATCCCGCCATCCCGGATTATAAAAAGCCAGGGACAGATCTTAAAGCTGTTTTTGAAATTAACGCCAAAATTGCTGCCGTCGATTTTTATGATGTCGCATCGGTAGAAGAAGCGCAGGAAATTATGCGAAAAAAGCTTCCTGATGCTAAGGTCACTTGCTCTGCAACGCCTGAATGGAGAGGGAATAAAGATATACACGTGCAAAAGCCCGCGGATCTTAATGATGTGGATTTGGGTATTTTCCGTGCAGAGTTTGGTGTGGCGGAGATGGGAATGGTCTGGGTCACCGAAAAATCTCTGGTTACCAATTCATTAGGTTATTTATCTCAACACCTCGCTGTTTTGCTGGATCCTGAAGATTTGACCGAGAATATGCATACCGCCTACAAAAGAGTAGATTTTCCACACTCACATTATGGCTGTTTTGTGATGGGGCCATCTGCAACAGCGGACATCAGCGCCGTTTTGGTACACGGTGCACAGGGCGCACGGACATTGACTTTGTTCTTTCTGAAAAAACCTGTGCTCTAAAATGACAATCAACGGAAAGCTTTACAGCAACATCCTTTTGGTTTTTGCTCTGGAATCAGAAGCCGGAAAAGAATTTGAGAGTTTTAATAAATTGTTTGTTGGTGTAGGAAAAATTAAAGCGACTTATCATCTTGTAAAAGCCATTCAAAAATCTAAGCCAGATCTCATAATCAATTTGGGAACAGCAGGAAGTACAGTTTTTGACAGAGGAACTATTGTTAACTGCGACCGTTTTATCCAGCGGGATATGGATGTAAGAGCATTGGGTTTTAAGAAATTTGAGACGCCATTTTCTGATGAACCAATTCTTTTGGAATATGGAATTAAAACAAGCCATCTCCCGAACGGGATCTGCGGTTCCGGCGACCAATTCGAAATGGAGCATATCAATCCTGAATATAATGTCATCGATATGGAAGCTTTTGCGTTGGCGAAAGTCGCTGAGCAGGAAAAAATCGATTTTCTATGTTTGAAATATATTTCTGATGGAGCAGACGGAAATGCTGCTGATGATTGGACACAAGAAGTCAAAAAAGCTTCAATCGCATTAAAAAGAGAACTAGATAGTCGTTCCTTAACAAAACCCACTATTTAATTTATATTTAAAAACAGGATTAGAAAACAGCATAATTTGTACCTTATAAAATAAGAAAATAATTTTCTGTTTCAGTAGTTCCATCATTTTCTTCATGTTCCAAGCGGTTTCAACTAGTAATGCATTGATTTGTGGTCCCGTTTCTCCCAGGAAGTAATTTTTTGCCAGCCTAAAATCGGTTTTTAAATGTCCGATGATAGGTTCTATTGCCGCTCTGGTTCTAAATTTTTTGCGCTTTGTCTGCTTTTGATAAGCAGTGTCTTTTTTTTCTTGGAGTGCTTGGGATGGAGATTTTCACGCCTTTTATTTCTGATTTTCCTCTGCCACCTCTATCGTAAAGGAGTTCTTTTGGGAGCTTTTGACCACCGGTTTCCATCTGTTCCAAAAGTGGTTCTATGGTGTGACCATCGTAAGGAGTTTGCAAAAATGCTTTAATCCCGAGAATGATTTTCTTGCCTTTGTTGGCGGTGGTTATAAAACCTACCTTATTCCCAAATT
>NZ_DJTD01000068.1:0-71114 GCF_002440385.1 Sphingobacterium sp. UBA6317
ATTTGAGACAGCTTCTTTTTTAAAATGATAGCTTGGATAAATCCTTAGTTGATTTGTCGCGACAACTCATCGACAAAACGCTTTGCATCATTGAGATCTTTATTCCAGTCCGCATAGCGTTTAGCGGTATTTAATTTTGCAATTTTTGCATTTAGCTTCGCTAAGTTGGCTTGATCTTTTGACTTCTCCAACTTGGCTTTCAGAATGCCGACTTTGGTATAATCCTGAATACCTTCCAACATACGCTCGTAACGGATAGAGCTTCTTCCTTGCGGATAAACGATATAGGTGTCTCCTGCCGGCCACGTACGGAACCTTGAATCATGCAGTGGATCCTTCACCCAGGAGTTGAATGCCCAACGCAGTGCCCCATCGAAACCTGCCGCCAGCGCATACCAAGCCATATAGGTGGATTCTGCTGGATCCGAGAACGTAAATTGATTTGGAAATTCGTCTGAACAGCACACATAAAATGTCGTGATATATCCTTTTTTACGTCGCTCAATAAGATCGTTCTGATCAAAAGGATCGCCAGCGGCGACGCTGATATCTGTACTCTTATGATAGCGTTGGTAGCTTTTGTGATTATCAGCAAATGCAACACCAAATTCGGGCGCTACTTTTTCCAATAAGGCGATCGCTGGATCCATTTCTTCCCGGCCTCTTTCATCCATCGCAATATTGGTAATCTTTAACCAGCCCTTTGCGGTAATGTGCTTACTAAAATCCTTTAAGAAAGGCGTCCATAGCTCCTCAAATATTGCTGTACCGGGTTTTGCAATCACATTGACCAGTTCATTTTTGCTCTCATCGAAATAATGTACCTCGTTATTCCATGGCAAAAGCGAATAGCAATTGATCTGTTTGTTGACCCCTAGATCCATCATAAAGTTTACCCACCGATCAAAAACAGTATAATCATAAGCCCAGGAACCGTCTTTGGCCTTCTTCCAGGTGATCATATCCGCATAAGGATCATAGGTCTGTACTTTCCACGCATCCTTATTTAAAGTCGCAGTAATCACTTTTTGCCCAGCAGCTGCAAGCTGTTTCATGGTCGGCTTCAACGCTTCAAAATGTTCATCGCTCCACATCTTCACATTATTGACACGAGCTACAGCAGAAGGATGCTGCCATTGGTCCAAATGATAAGTCCACTGCGACGATGGCGGCAGCACATGATTTTGAACATTGACGATAAGCTGTAATTGCTCTTTCACCTTGCCATTTTGCTGAACCGAAATTGTCGTTTTATATTGTCCTGCGGCAGCTTCCTTGGGAACCTTTACGGTAATCCATACAGGACGGACTTTCTTCGCTTCAAGGTCATAGCTTTTGAGATCATCCAACATATCTGCCGAAAGAGAAGCTTTAAAATCTTCTGGCTTACGATGGCCACAGCCACTTGCAAATTCATCAGTCATGACATAACGAACAAAACGCGCTTGTACCGCATCGCTGCCGATCACCTTGCCTGTTGTAGATTTTAATTCACTTGCTGATACAGCGACATGCGCTGTGGCAGCACTGGTCCATAACAATACTTGCGCCGATACTTGTTCACCTCTCCAGGCATCTACAGTCGCCGTACGTTGTGTTGTCAGATTTGGATTGACAGATTTGGGATAACGTTTGTCTATCGATACAAACGAAGCATGTAGGCCGGCTTTAACATTCGACCAGTTGGATAAAGTATCCTTTGTCGGATCGGCCATTTCAGTAAATGTTGTCCCTGTAGCAAAACGCTGCTGGGAAAATCCCGGATTACTGCCACAAAATAGCATACAAGCCAGGGCAATAGAAGAATAAATTGTAGTTTTAGGCATAACAGTTATAATTAACAAAACTTTAGCGAAGCGATGATCTTCTTTCCAGCCCAGGAGCAGGGTGCTCGCAGAAAAAAGGCAAACAACTTCTGTTTGCCTTAAAAATAGTAAAATTTTATTTATCTATAACTAACTTTGTTCAAAAATTTCAGAAAGTGCTTTATACAGTTCAGGATGATGGGTCTTGAATTTCGCTGGGTCCTCAAAGAAATATTCAGACGCAACTGCAAAAAACTCGGCTGGATTGGTCATGCCATAGACATCAATATCAGATTTATTCGCCTTTATTTTGGCAATCTCTTCCCGTATCAGATTCATAAAAGGAATGACTGAAGCTTTATCCATCAGATGTGTTGGAATGCCATCCACAGTACCATCGGTTTTATCGATCAAGTGTACAAATTCATGTATCGCTGTATTCTGTCCATCTTTTGGGTTCCTAAAACCATACTCCAATGCCGATTTGGACAATATCATTTGTCCGTTCATGGCTCCCTCACCTACCATTCCCATTATATTTCGGTCAGCATGGCCTTCAAATTCATACGCTGTATTGAACTGGGAAGGATAAACCATAATATTGGTCAAATTGGGATAAGTCCATTTCTTAAAGGCAAATATTGGGATAATTGCACTGGCGGCAATCATCATATAATCTTTCAGCTCAACCGCTACGCCCACACCTTCAATTTTGACTGTATCCAAAAATTTTAAACAGCGGGTTTCAAATTCCATTTTATCCGCATCGGACAGATTGCGGTAATAGGCAACTTCTTTTTCCAGAATTTCCTTTCCTTCATCGCTTAATACACGTTTAATGGCTTTGCTGTTTTTGGCCGTACGATTTAACAGGTAATAAACAACATAAATGGTTACTGGTATAAGCAGTATAATAAATAGTTTTCCTAACATATTAGTTGATCTGTATCCATTTGGGATCCCGAGCCTGCAAATTACGCAAAAAGCCTTTAAAATGTGAGGTTCCGAATAAGATTAAAATCTTTTGCTGTGGGGCGTCAGCAACTAATGATGCCAGGTTTTCTTCCCTTTTTTTCATGACAAATTCTTTATCAAATTTGTTCTTTAAGGCTGCTTTGATCGGTTTACAGGAATAAGGTTCTTGGAGCGGTGTTTTGTAATCACAATCATCCAGTTTGATCGTACCATACAGGTATTCAAACTCGTCAAGCAATTTATTTTTGGGAATATCCGCATTCACCGCCGTTTCATAATTCACCAGGAAAAAGGAATAATCGGGCTGACTGATGATTCGTTGCCCCAGTTTACGGTACATGGGCGCCCGAAGAACCCGGGAGGTATCGCCCGGTATTTCAATACATTGCTGCAGCCCGAGCCGATTGCCTGTAAGTTTTCTAAATTTGCGGTCATACAGATCACGTTGTGCCGCACTATCCACCTGATAGGCGATACTTTCATAAAAAACAACATAGCCCGAACGTTGGAGGGAATCTACAGCGCGCTGAATTTGATCATAGTACACCCGCGTACCCAGATGCCGCATTGGAATATAAACGACTGATCGATCGCCATGGCGAAGCTCGAATTTTCGTGAGGCATCACGCAAGACACCTGTACCTTGAACCATCAATGACGTTTGGCAGCCCAAAAGAACAAACAACACAAAACAAAGGGAGATAATCTGTCTCAATCGCATACTATTCATTATAATATCTATTCTTTGCTAGCAAAGACAATACCATCTGACGTTAATTTGCCGGTATTAGGCAAATTTTGACTTCAGGTAATTACTTTTCAAGATACTTTTATATGAATAACATGAAATGATAACAATATATTATCTCCCTTGTTCTATAAATTTTATAAGCTTGTCAATCCTATTGTTGTTCCATTTGGAATTACAGCATTTTTTTTGATAACAACAATGCCGTCACAAATGGTATAGGTGGGGTGATTGGCGTTCAGCAAATGAGGTCCACCATTGATCCGGACATCGTTGCCGATACGACAATTTTTATCCAAAATAGCATTCTCAATATAACACCGTTCGCCAACACCGACCACAGGTATATTTTTACGCTTTGCTTCCTCCATATCGACGAGATCCTCATAATAATCTGATCCCATCATATAAGTACCGCGCACAACAGATCCTGTACCAATCCGTGAACGAACGCCCACGACGGAACGGTCTATTTTATCAGCTTGGATAATACAGCCATCCGAAATGACCGAATTGATTAATGTTGTACCCGAAATCTTAGAAGGCGGCAACATCCTTGGACGGGTGAACACCGTATTTTTATCAAACAGATTGAAGGCCGGAATATTATCGGTCAAACCAATGTTGGCTTCATAGAAAGACCCTATGGTACCGATGTCTGTCCAATAGCCCTCAAATTGATAGCTAAGCACCCGACTTGTATCAATGGCATCGGGAATAATTTCTTTACCAAAATCCATTCCGCGATTCTCTTCAAGCATACGTTTCAGGACGCCTTTTGAAAAAACATAAATACCCATAGAGGCCAGGAATTCTCTGCCCTCACCCTTTAAATGATCACTCACTTCTGAACTCCAGTCTACCAGCTGCTCGCTATTCGGCTTCTCGATAAAAGAGGTGATATGATTCTTTTCATCCGATTTCAGTATACCAAAACCGGTGGCATCTTTGGCGTTTACTGGTATAGTCGCAATGGTCAGGTCGCCTTCGTTTTCGACGTGGAAGTCAACCAGTGCATCAAAATCCATTTGATATAGCTGATCCCCTGATAAAATCAGTACATAGTCATAATCAATACTCGCCAGCTTCCGAAACGATCGTCGCACGGCATCGGCCGTACCCTCGAACCATTTGTCGCCATCGTTGGTCTGTTCAGCAGCCAGAATATCGACAAAGCCCTTGCTAAAAATACTAAAGTTGTAGGTATTCTTAATGTGGGAGTTGAGCGACGAAGAATTGAATTGTGTCAACACAAAAATCTTGTTAAAACCCGAATTAAGACAATTCGAGATGGGAATGTCCACCAAGCGATATTTCCCGGCAATGGGAACTGCTGGCTTAGACCGTTGATCGGTCAATGGATACAGACGTGAGCCCCTTCCTCCGCCCAAGACGATAGCTACTACATTATGACGTGACATATCAAATTACATTAATTGGTTATATAGACTTATATACTTCGCTGCAGATTTATCCCAAGAAAAATCCAACTGCATCATTTTACGTTGATTCTCCTCAAACTGCTTTTTACTATCGTAAAAATTTATAGCCCGAACAATCGCTGCACTAATTTCAGTGATTGTCAGACTATCAAAACCTATACCGTAGCCATCATTTTTCAGATCGATTACCGTATCTTTTAATCCCCCCACCTGATGCACGATCGGCAATGTACCGTACTTCATAGCATAGAGCTGATTAAGTCCACAGGGCTCAACACGGGAAGGCATTAAAAGAAAATCCGCACTGGCATAAAGCCAATGGGCCAGATTTTCATCATAACCAAAGAACACATCAAAATTATCAATTCCATCATCGACGAGTGATTTCACACGTGACTGGATCGCTGGGTCTCCGGCACCCAGTATAAATATACTTAATCTATCGTGATATTTCTCCGTCAAATCCAAAATTATCTCCGGAAGTAAATCCGCTCCTTTTTCTGTTGCAAATCGGCCGATAAAAACAAGCAACGGTCGATCTGGATTGATTTTATACTGCTTCGCCAAAGCCTCCTTATTTTTCAACTTTCCGGAAAAAGCTTGTACAGCATCATAGTTTTCTAGCAAGGTATAATCAATTTTAGGATCCCAGATTTCCCAGTCAATTCCATTGACAATACCGACAGATTTATTTCGCTCATCATAAAACAGCTGCTGCAAACCATTTGCTTCCACATAAAGCTCTTCCAGATAACCTTCGGAGACCGTTGTGTACGCATCGCAACATTTAATGAGGGCTGCAAGCGGATTAATTAAACCATCCCAGTCCAATAATCCCCATTTCCAACTATCGAAAGCGGGCAACAGAATAGCTTTACTCCAATGCGTCCAGCCCTGATACTGCCCATTGTGGACGGTGCCTACCGTTTTAACGTCGGCAAGAAAGTTATAGTCATTGCTATACCTCATCAAAAAAGGCATTAAGCCGACATGATGATCATGGCAATGCACGATATCAGGTACTATATTTTTATCCTTAAACCACGCCAACACAGCATGTTGAAAGGCGATAAACTGCTCGCCTTCATCCGGATAACAATATACCTCCTGCCGATCGAGTTTACCTGGAATCTTAATCAGGTAGAGCTCAAATCCAAGTACCTGATGATCTTCCTTATAAACACTGTAGCGCAGCAATTCAGATCCTTGATAAAAAGTACCTTCATGAACTAGGCTAAAAGCATGATCCCTAACAAAAGGACGATCATACCAAGGCATGACAACCGCCGCCTCCCATCCCAGTTTGGTTTGGTATTTGGGCAGCGCGCCCACGACATCCGCGAGACCACCTACTTTGGCCACGGGATAACATTCTACACTCAAGTGAAATACGTTCATTCTTCTTTTACAGCATGAGATTTAATAACAAGATTTTATACAGGGATACGCTCGCCTTGTTTAATGGGATTGACTTCCTTTACCGCTCTCTTCCTTTTCAAAATATATCCGCCAAGCGGAGGTAAATGAACTTGAGCAGACTGTACCTGGTTCATCCAATGCAGGTGTTCACTATGAATGAGCAGCTGATGTATTCCAGAACCGAAATAGGTAAAATCATCCGAATTCAACAGCACTTCCCATTCACCAGCGTAAGGTAAACCAATACGGAAATGTTCCCGAACAACAGGCGTTAAGTTAAGTACAACAACCGTATCATCCCAGGCGTCAAATCCCTTTCGCCAATAGACCACAACCGAATTTTCACGATCACCAGCATCTATCCATTCAAAGCCCGAAGCGTCAAAAGCCTTCTGGTAAAGACTTGGTTGGCTCCTATAAACCGTATTCAGGTCGGCTACAAATTGCTTCATACCCTGGTGTGGCGCAAATTCCAAAAGATGCCAATCAAGCGATTGGTTTACATTCCACTCCGAAGTCTGCCCAAATTCTCCGCCCATAAACAGCAATTTTGTTCCCGAAAAAGTATACATAAAGAGATACAATGCCCGCAGGTTGGCAAACTTTTGCCATTCATCGCCCGGCATCTTATAAATTAATGAATGCTTTCCGTAGACAACCTCATCATGTGACAGCGGTAGCATAAAATTTTCATGGAAAGCATATACTGTCGCAAAGGTCAGTCGATCATGATGATAGCTGCGATTAATCGGATCCTCTGTAAAATAATCCAATGTGTCATGCATCCAGCCCATCATCCATTTCATTCCAAACCCCAATCCACCAGCATAGGTTGGGCGACTGACACCTGGCCAGGAAGTCGATTCTTCCGCGATGGTCTGCACATGTGGGAAATGTCCGTAAACGGCCTCATTCAGTTCTTTTAAAAATTGTACCGCTTCAAGATTCTCATTTCCACCAAACTCATTGGCAATCCACTCGCCTGCGTTTCGACTATAATCCAAATAGAGCATAGAAGCAACCGCATCGACCCGAAGTCCATCGATATGAAAACGATCCAACCAATAAAATGCATTACTGATCAAAAAAGAACGCACTTCATTACGTCCGTAGTTGAAAATATAGGATTGCCAATCGGGATGAAACCCTTTACGGGGATCTTCATGCTCGTATAAGCTCGTACCGTCAAAACGATAAAGACCATGTGCGTCACCTGGAAAATGCGACGGAACCCAATCCAACAACACCCCTATCCCGGCGGCATGCAGCTCCTCAATCAGATACATGAGATCTTGTGCCGATCCGTAGCGTGAACTCGCAGCAAAATAGCCCGTTATCTGGTATCCCCAAGAAGGGTAATAGGGATGTTCCATCAGGGGCATAAATTCTACATGGGTAAAATTCATCTCCTTCACATAGGATACGAGCGCCACAGCGATTTCGCGGTAGTTGAGCAAAGTATCCGGACTTTCGGGATCCCGCGACCAAGATCCTAAATGCACTTCATAGACAGACCATGGTTGATCCAGCCTGTTTTTAACAGCCCTTTCCTGCATCCATTGCTTATCCTGCCACTCGAACCAGGTCGAATGAACAATGGAAGCAGTCTTTGGCGCGATCTCCCACTGAAAAGCAAAGGGGTCTCCTTTTTCAAGTTGTTCGTCAGTATAAGTCTCAATAACATACTTATACGCCTCCCCATTGCCAAGCCCCGGAATAAATCCCTCCCAGATTCCGCTACCATCCCAGCGCACATAGAGCGCGTGACGCGCTTTATCCCAAAAATTGAAGTTGCCGGTTACAAAGACCGATTTTGCATTTGGAGCCCAAACCGCAAAATAAACGCCTTTTTCACCATTGACTTCCAGCTCGTGTGAACCGAACTTTTCGTATAATTTGAAGTGCTTACCCGACTGGAATAAGGCGACATCAAATTCAGAAAATAGACTATGCGGAATTACTTCATTGGTCATGTTTTAACCTTCTATCAATATGTTATCAAATTCTCGTGCGACATTAATCCAATACCGCCCCTTATCATCTACTTGTATTTTTGTCTCAATACCATCGGTCTTCACCTTCTTAACCTGAAAAGGCAAGCCGATTAACTGTAATTTATATTCCTCATACCGCTCCGTAAAAAGCCCATCTTGCGTCTGTTTAATCGACAGGGATTCTTTGAGACCCGATACGGTAAAGCATTTTTCAAGATAAATATCCTGCTCATAGGCAAAGGTGTCACCATGATCCGAATACACATACGAACGGGTTACACCTTCAGCGAAGTAAACATTGAGCTGCAGCTCCTCAATTTTCTTTTCACCAGTATATTGCATCACTGGATATTCGGGGATAACAGATCCCCCACGAATGAAAATCGGCATCTCATCAATCGGCGTAGGAACAGTATGTTCTTTACCGCCCACGTAGGTTTCATTATTGAAATAATAGAACCAAGTACCTTCAGGCAGATAGACAATCTTGCTTTTTTGTCCCGGCTGCAATACTGGGGATACCAATATTTTATCCCCAAAACAGAATTCCTCCTCACGTTGCCAATTGGTCGGTATATGCTGTTCGACCATGGAAATCGGACGTAATATGGGAAAACCATACTTCGTTTGCTCCCAAAAACAGGTATAGATATACGGCAACAACTTATAACGGAGTTCGATAAATTTCCGATTGATCTTTTCCCAATCCTCCCCAAAACTCCAGGGCTCCCGGTCGCGGGTATCACCGGCCGAATGCACACGCATAAAAGGCGAGAAAACGCCAAATTGCATCCATCGCGTAAATAACTCACCGTCGGGTTCACCCGTAAACCCACCGATATCCGTTCCACAAAAGGACATGCCCGAAGTCGACAAACGCTGTAACTGCAAGGTTCCCAACTTGAGATGTTCCCAACTCGCCAAATTATCGCCGGTCCAGACCGAAGAATAGCGTTGTGTTCCCGCATAAGCCGCTCGGGTGATGGTAAATGGCCGTTTATTTTTATACAATTTCTTTAAACCATCATAGGTTGCCCGGACCATCTGCATGCCGTAGATATTATGTGCCTTACGATGCGAACCCCGATGCCCGTCATATTGGTGACGTACATCGTCGGGGAATGTTCCGCGGCCAAATACGGCCGGTTCATTCATATCGTTCCAGAAGCCAGCCACGCCATCTTCCACTAAGCCCTGATATAAGGTGCCCCACCATTGACGAACCTCCGGATTGGTAAAATCAGGAAATTGACAACGTCCCGGCCACACAAATCCTTCCATAAAATAATCATCCCCGCGGCGACAGAAATACCTATTTTCCTTTCCTTCCCTGAACACCCAGTAGTTCTCATCAACCTTGATACCCGGGTCGATCATCACCACCGTTTTAAAGCCATCATTGGCCAAATCGCTGATCATATTCTTAGGATTGGGAAAATACTGCTTGTTCCAGGTAAAACAGCGGTATCCTTCCATGTAATCGATATCAAGATAAATCGCATCACAGGGGATCTGTCGCTTCCGAAACTCCTCAGCAACCTTCCGGACATTCGCTTCGGGATAATAACTCCAGCGACACTGATGGTAACCAATTGCCCACAGCGGTGGCAGGTAATGCGTACCTGTCAGCGTATGATAGCGACGGATGACGTCGATAATATGTGGACCATGGATGTAGTAGTACTGCAGTTCCCCTCCTTCGGACCAAAAGCTTGTTTTTCCCGGATCTTCCGCGGCGAAATCAAAATACGTTTTAAAGGTATTGTCAAAGAATATACCGTAGGCTTCACCATCTTTTAAACCAATATAAAACGGAATAGTTTTATAAAGTGGATCCTGATCGTAAGCAAAAGCATAAGTGTCTGAATTCCAGTTTTTAAGTCTTTTACCTCTCAGGTTCAATTTAGTGGCCTTATCCCCCAGTCCATAAAAAGCTTCATTTTCAAAGGCCACTTTTGTGCTATATACATAATAGCCTCCAAAATCAGGGTTTTCCTCCCAGTGCATCGGCGCCAAATCTGCATTGAACAGTTTACCTGAACGATCAGCAAAAGAAATCAAAAAGTCATTCTTATTGATCTTACAGGAAATAGTATTCGTATGCACCAGATAATGATCTGCCTCTTCCTTGCATTGATGTATACTGACGCGGTGATCTTTCTTGGCCAAGGCATACGAAAAATCCTCCAAAAAAGTCCCTTGTGGAGCCAGCCGTACTCGCACGATCTCATCCGTGACGATCTTAATTTCTACCTTGGCTTTGCCGTCAGAAAAATAATAAGACTTATCGTTTTGATTGTGGGCTACTATCGTTTCAAGGTATTTCTTTTCAATTTTCGGTAAATCCAATACCGGATTATTCACATGATGCATACTCTCCAAAGTACCATCATTTTCCTCCTCATGTAGTGTGGTTTGATTTAGGTTGTCGTCTTCAAGCATAATTGTAATATGTTAAAAAGTTTCTGAAGGCTTAATTCCTCTTTAAGATAGAAAATTAATCCTGCGCTGACAACAAAACACAAAAAAAAATCCCGCCTATTGGGATAGACGGGATTTTTTTCAATACCTGTGGATAAACTTCTACAGCTTACTTAACAAAATGCGCACGAAGCATCCAAGCCATCTTTTCATGCTTTTCCAATAGTCCAACCAAAAAGTCCTCCGTACCATTATCTGAAGTGCCTTCAACCACAGAAATGTCGGCACGAATTGACATCGCTATAGCTTCATGGTCAGCCAACAATTCTTTGTAATAGGACTGACTGTCGGTTTTTTCTGAAGTAGACTCCGTTAAACGAGTCAATTTCAAATATTTATCAAAGGTACCTACCGCATAATGCCCTAAAGTACGTACACGTTCTGCTACTTCATCGATCACTTCAGCTAGTTCATCGTATTGTGATTCCAAAAATAAGTGAGCAGCATGAAAATCCGCACCTTCCACATTCCAATGCGCGTTACGCGTCTTCATGTAGACAATGTGTTCATCTGCCAACAGCACATTTAACAACTTTGCAACTTTTTTCAAGTCCGCATCTTTAATTCCAATTGAAGTTTTCATATTATAATCTTTTGTTAACTATATGTTTTAAATGCTTAGTTAAATTTACCCAAAAATGCGGTAAAAACCAAATAAAAGCCAGTCAAATTCACAACAATTACCTCACCCTACTATACCAAACCAGACTTACATTTCGTATTACTGCAAAGCGTTTGCTAGACTGAAAAATGAAAAGCGAAGGCTGCACCGACAGTGTTCTTTGTAGAAACAGATAAGACCTAGATTGTACCTTATGAACGAAACATTTTAAACAAAAATCGATCAAGCTATTATTTAAAGCACATAATGTTGTATTTTTGCAGACATCTTTATTTTGAGGGAAAGCTGCGGACAACATGGACAACAACACCTATTTTCACAAATTCAAACAGGATATTTCAGCGATTGAACTTCCAACACGATTTACCTTCCCATTTTGCTATGAACCGCACCCCCTTGCCGTAACCGCCGCAAAAGAACTTCAATATTACATCGAAACACAAGAGGACTGGACCCACAATTTTGGCCTGGACAGCGCCATGGAGGGCCTCGCTATTGGAAAAATGTTCGGTGTGCTGGTTGTCAGAAACCAACACAATGAGCTTGGCTACCTTGCCGCTGTTTCGGGAAAACTGGCCGGAAGCAACAAACACCGCTATTTTGTACCGCCAATATTCGATATGTTGGAAGAAAACAGTTTTTTTCTAAACGAAGAGGTGCATCTCAATGCACTGAACCGCAAAATAGAAAGGCTTGAAAATAGTGAAGAGCTAGCAGACACGCAGCGTAATCTTGACCGGTTAAAAAATGAATGGGATAAGTCGCTCGATGAGCTAAAATCGAAATTAAGAATCCAAAAGAAGGAACGAAAAGAAACCCGTACAAAACTGAAGGTCAGTTTATCCGATGCGGAATATGAATTATTGATGGAAGACATGCGGAGCCAGAGTTTAAAAGACAAACAACAGCTTCAGCGCTTTCAATATGACATGCATTTGGCTCTGGAAACAGAGAGTAACCATTTACAACAATTGCTATCTACGATTACCGCGCTAAAAGAGGAACGCAAAACACGCTCAGGCAATCTGCAAAAACAGCTTTTCGAACAATATAATTTTCGCAATGCAAAAGGGCAACGCAAGAATGTCGTCGACATATTCCATGAATTTGACACGATAACTCCGCCTGCGGGATCGGGGGAATGCGCTGCGCCAAAACTGCTGCAATATGCATATGAAAACCAGTTAACACCCCTAGCTTTGGCCGAATTTTGGTGGGGCTGCTCCCCTGCATCTGAAATACGCAGGCACAAAAACTACTATCCGGCATGCCGCAAAAAATGTGAACCGATTTTAGGGTATATGCTCCAAGGCTTGATCGTAGATCCGAATCCCATGCAGCAGGAAACGACCTTGGATATCGCACTTCCTCAAATTTATGAGGATGAAGATATTATCATCATCAACAAACCAGCAGAATTTCTTTCTGTACCAGGAATATATGTCAAGGATTCGGTCTACAACCGTATTCTTCAACGTTATCCAAAAGCAGGCCCGATTATTATCCACCGCCTGGACATGTCGACATCCGGCCTATTGGTTGTTGCCAAAAACAAAGAAGCGCATAAATTTATTCAGGATCAATTTATTCAGCATACCATCAAAAAAACATACATTGCCTTACTTGATGGTATTATCGAAGCTCCATCCGGCTTAATCGACCTCCCTCTTCGCGTCGATCTGGATGATAGACCCCGACAAATGGTCTGCTACACCTATGGCAAGCCAGCGCAGACAAAATGGGAAAAAATTGCGATAGAGAATAATCAAACGAGGATCAGGTTTTATCCCTTGACTGGCCGAACCCACCAGCTCCGCATGCATGCCGTGCACCCCAATGGGCTAAATACACCTATTGTTGGTGACGATCTCTATGGCAAAAAAGCTAATAGATTACACCTTCATGCCGCTTCAATTACCTTTATACACCCTCGTTTCAAAAAAGAAATGACCTTCGAAATCGAGCCAGATTTTTAATAGCGCTGACTATATCGTTACAAAAGTCAGTAAATAAAGTGGCGGAAAATCATCGCCAAGTCAAAATGTAATGTGAAAATTATTGACCCAAATCAATAATTTAACATAAACAACTCACAAACAAAGACTTACAAACAAATGTAATTCAACTACTTTCCTTTATTACATTACAATAAAATTTTAATTATTCTTAATTTTTTGTTTCCTTTGTTCACTGATTTTTTGATTTTAATACCTATAAAGTCAAAAATAAAGTAGAAACAGGAAAACAATTTTGAATTTTCAAGATTATAGCAATATAATGAGAGCTAAAATAGACGCAACAACCTTCATAACTAAACTCTTTCTTTCGATAACGCTCGTACTAACGGTGTCCATGGCTTTTGCCCAAAACAAGACCGTAACCGGTACAGTTAAAGATGCAAAGACTAAGAATCCTATACCCTATGCTACCGTAGCCGTCGTTGGCGCTCCGGCTTCTGCTGGAACCACGACGTCGACCAATGCAAATGGTGAATTTAAACTTGTCTTTCCAACATCGTATGTAAAAATCAGAGCAAGTTACATTGGGTATGACAGCAAAGACGCTTTTGTTACGAATGATGCAACGCAAACAAAAGAAATTCTGATGGATCAACAGGACAACATGCTGGAAGAAGTTGTTGTCAAGGCCACAAAGAAAAAATACAGCAACAAAGATAATCCTGCTGTCGCACTGATCCGAAAAGTCATCGAGAATAAGGAGAAAAATAGACTTTCAGGACAACAATATGCTGAATTTGACCAGTATGAGAAGATGTCTTTAGGACTGAGCAATCTTTCGGAGAAATTCGTCAATAAAAAAATATTCAAAAACTATCAATTTCTTTTTGAAACGGACGACTCCGCTAAAACAGCCAACAAATATGTTTTGCCTGCCTTTATTGAAGAAAAAATGTCCAAGGTATATTACCGTAAAGATCCAAGCAAAACCAAACAGTATATCCTTGGTGACCAACGGGCACAATTTGACCCTAGATTTATTGATAATGATGGTCTGACAGCCTACTTCAATAAACTGTACGAACAAGTTGATATTTACGACAACAACATTTCATTGGTTACCAATCAGTTTTTAAGTCCAATTGCTAATTCCGCTCCTACTTTTTATAAGTTTTTTATAACGGATACCATTAAGACTGTTCAACCCTGGTTGGTCGAATTAAGCTTCTTTCCACGCAACAAGGCCGACATGTTATTTAAAGGTCAATTGTATGTGACGCTAGACGGCAATTATGCAGTGCAGGGCGCCAATATGACTGTGGCCGATGATATCAATCTAAACTTTGTACGTGACCTTCAGATACAGCTTAAATTTGAGAAAGACAGCAAAAGTCGCTTCTACCTAAAAACAAGTACCCTGGGTATCGATTTTTCTTTAACGGAAAAAGGCATGGGGATCCGCGGAAGTCGTACAGTTGATTACAACAATTACAAAGTCGGCATTCAGCGTCCTGATAGTACCTATGATGGTCCATCTACGGTCATTGCCTATAATGTAGAAAATAAGAAAGCGATTAAAACATTGTTTGAAACACAACGTCCGCTTGTCCTTGCGCAAAACGAACTGAATATTTATCATAATATTGATACCTTACAAAAGATTCCTTCATTCCGTTCGTTCATGGATATCGCTGCCTTATTGCTGTCAGGATACAAACAGGCCGGCCCAGTTGAGATCGGTCCAGTCAATACATTCTATAGCTTTAATCCCGTAGAAGGTTTCCGTTTACGTGTCGGCGGACGTACAACAGAAGCGCTAAGCAAGCGTTTCTATGCTGAATCGTATGCGGCCTATGGTTTTAAAGATCAGAAATGGAAATACTTTTTCAGCGGTACCTACGCATTTAACAACAAATCGGTCTACTCCTTCCCAATGCACTACATCAGGGCCTCTTATAAAAAGGATACGAAGATTCCTGGACAAAAACTGGAATTTATTCAGGAAGACAACTTCTTGCTGTCTTTCAAACGCGGTGATAATGACCGTTACATCTATGAGACAAATTACGGCTTAGAGTATAAAAAAGAATTTTTAAACCACTTGGCTATTGGCGCGGCATTCAATATCAACAGACAAACACCTGCTGGAAGCCTTACCTACCAGATGGTAGATGCCAACAATGAAAGCAGACTGTTTAATGAATTGAACTCGACAGAAGTATCCGTAAATTTCAGATATGCTCCACATGAAGAGTTCTATCAAGGCAAGATTTACCGGACACCTATATTCAATCAATATCCGATCTTCACGTTCAATTATACTGCTGGAATCAAAGGATTGGCTAAAGGTGAATACAATTATCACAACTTTAATGTTGGTGCATTCAAACGCTTTTATTTTAGTCAATTTGGATTTGCTGACGTAACAGCTGAAGGCAACTATATTGCAGGTAAAGAGATCCCATTCCCTTTTTTGACAATCCATCGTGCCAATCAGACCTATGCTTATCAATTGAACTCGTATAACTTAATGAACTTCCTGGAGTTTGTTAGTGACCACAATGCCTCATTGAACGTGCAGTATTACATGAACGGTTTTCTGTTGAATAAAATTCCTTTGATCAAAAAGCTTAAATTACGTGAAGTATTTAGCTTCAAAGGTGTATATGGCGGACTGCGCAAGGAAAACAATCCTGACGATCCTAACTATGGCTCAAAGGTATTCACTTGGCAGCACAATGCAGAAGGTGTACAGAGTTCTTATACCTTCGGTTCAGAACCTTATATGGAAGCCAGTATCGGTCTATCCAACATTTTTAAAATATTACGCGTGGACTACGTAAAACGTCTAAATTATCTTGATCACGTCGATGCACCAGCTTGGGGTATTCGTGCGCGGGTCAGATTTGACTTCTAATAGTTTCCATAAATTTATAGTATAATTTGAAGCCCTGTTCATATAAATGACGGGGCTTCTTTTTTTGCCCTAGGCTTCCGCAACATAGGCTCCCCGCCAACGATTTCTGGACGAAATAGCGGGGAAAGCTTCGTACCTGCTTCGTACCTTATTCGGAGATACAACAGATGTTGTACAGATGTTGATCAGATTCCGACCAGCCCCTGACCAGGAATTACCTGGTCAGGGGCTGGTCAATATTTATTGCAAGATTGTCGCCTTCCGAAGCTGGTACGAACACAATACGAGGAAAGCCCCACTGCATCAGGCCTGCAGACACAAAAACCGATGGCTTATGAACAAAAAAATCCCCCTTGCATAGTACAAGGAGGATAAAATTAGCATATGACGATGGTTAGTTTTTATGTTTAAATGCATCCACGCCACTTTGTAGGAATGCCTTGTACTCTTCTACATTGTAGTTGGCACCACTCTGGGGCACCAGTTTTTTGCCCGTCGGATCGACAATAACGTACAGCGGCTGCGAATTGCTATCGAATGTAGCCGCTTGAAAATCGCTGTTTTTCTTGCCGATGGTATTGATCTTTTTGCCACTATACTTTGAAACAAATTGTTCGTTTGCAGCCAGCTCGGTTTTATCATCCACAAAAAGTTCGGCCATCACAAATTCTTCTTTTAATAATTTTGCCACAGCTTTGTCCGTCCAGACATTCGCTTCCATTTTACGACAATTGACACAATTCCAGCCCGTAAAATCAATTAAAACAGGCTTGTTTAATTCTTTAGCCGTAGCTAAGGCCTGGTCGTGATCATAATAAGGATCAAATCCCTTAGGCGTGCCTCTGTCATGAAAAATTTCAGCATATTTTTTCACCTTTCCATCTGAATGCGCAACAGCTCCGGCACTTACGCCCGAAGAAAGATCAAAATCTTGTGTTGCCGATGGCGGTAAAAAAGCGGAAATTGATTTTAAAGGCGCTCCCCATAAACCTGGCACCATATAGACCACAAAAGAAAAAACAACAATGGCCAAAATAGTTCGAGGAACAGACAGGAATTTCAGCTCACTATCATGGGAGAACTTGATCTTGCCAATCAGGTATAGCCCCATCAACGCAAAAATAGCAATCCATAGCGACAGGAACACCTCTCTATCCAACAAGTTCCAGTGGTAAGCTAGGTCGACATTGGATAAAAATTTCAACGCTAAAGCGAGTTCCAAAAAGCCTAAAACGACTTTTACACTATTCAGCCAACCGCCAGATTTCGGCAAGGATTTAAGCATCGAAGGAAACATCGCGAACAAACCAAAAGGAATGGCCAGGGCAATGGAGAATCCCAGCATCCCAACTGCTGGACCCAATCGCTCGCCTTTCGAAGCTGCCTCAACCAACAGTGTCCCTATAATCGGTCCCGTACAAGAAAATGAAACCAAGGACAAACTGAAGGCCATAAAGAACAACCCCACTAATCCACCTTTATCCGATTTGGCATCCATTTTATTGACAAAGGAGCTTGGCAAGGTAATTTCAAAAGCACCAAAAAAAGATGCCGCAAAGCCCACCAACAACAAAAAGAAAATGAAGTTGAAGATACCGTTGGTGGAAAGTGCATTGAGTGCATCAGACCCGAATGCGATCGTGATAATCATCCCCAGAGCCACATAAATCACAATAATAAATAATCCATATAACAGGGCTTTACTAATACCACTGGCACGACTCCCCGCCTGTTTGGTAAAATAACTCACCGTCAGCGGTAACATCGGAAAAATACAAGGCATCAATAAAGCGGCAAAACCGCCTAAAAGGCCCGCAATAAAGATACTCCACAGCGATTTTTTGCCTTCTGCCCCAGCTTTGTCTACGATTGGCCCAGCTACCGATTTCATCTGGGCGGAATCGGCTTTTACGGTAGCGGTATCTGGAGACTCCTCAAAGGACAGTGAATCGGGACTTATCGTACCATCCGTAAACTCAAGCCCCTCCAACGTGTTTGTTGTATCCGCTTGGGCAAACATTGCCACAGGCGCAACCAACAACAACAAAAGGATTAATAATTTAAAATTGACTTTCATGTTGTGTTATTCTTAGGTATAAATTGGTTTTTGAATAAATGAAACCCGAGGAGCTAGAGACTCCCCGAGTTAACTATAAACATATGAAACTAAATCTTTTTAAGCACCAAATACCGGATTTGCCAATCTGCAGATCGGTTGAAAACCCGAGAAATCAACGTCCGTAGAAAGATACCCTTCTTTTACCGGCTCCTCTTTCACCAAATCGGTACTTAGGTATTTTTTGTTATCATCACAAAGTAAGGTCACCACGACAGCTTCATCGCCCAGCTGCTGCTGTAATTTAATCGCTCCGATTACATTTGCTCCCGAAGAGATTCCAACAGCCAATCCCAATTGGCGCGATAGCTTCTGCGCCATGATAATGGAGTCGCCATCGTTGGCACATACGACCGTATCGAGTTCATCCAAATCCACAATGGCAGGAATAAACTCATCAGATATTCCCTGAATACGGTGTGAACCTACCTTATGCCCTGTAGTTAAGGTTGGACTTTCTGCCGGTTCTAGCGGATGGACGCGGACATTTGGGTTTACCTTTCTTAAGCTTCTACCCACACCCATGACCGTACCACCAGTTCCCACACCAGCAACAAAAGCATCAGCAACTAAGCCCTGTTCTTCCAGTTGCTTTACAATCTCGTAACCGGTGGTTTTCTCATGCGCTTCGGCATTATATTGATTCTCGAATTGTCGTGGAAGAAAAACGCCACCTTTTGCAGCAAGCTCTTCACTTAAACGAATACTTCCTAAAAAACCACCTTCTTCTTTGCTTATCAGCTGTATATCGGCACCCATACTGCGAATAATATCGGTACGCTCCTTACTCAACCAATTGGGCATAATAATCTTTACCTGATGACCAAGTGCTTTACCGATTGCTGAAAAGGCAATCCCTGTGTTGCCACTTGTGGCTTCAATGACAACATCACTCGGCCGGATCTGACAATTCATATACGCTTTGTATAAAATATAAAGCGCCATCCGATCCTTTATGCTACCAGTCAGATTGTAGTTCTCACATTTCACGAAAATTCGTCCGGGTTTACCTTTGTAAGTATACTGTAGTTCCAACATCGGTGTATTTCCGACCAATCTCCACAGATGTTTGAATCTCTTGTCCAATGCAGGTGACAAACACGCACTTAATAATTCTTGTTCAGCCATTTCTTATAAATGATTATTCTGTTGCAAAATTGACCATTGACAAGATAATATTCAACACATCACTATAATTTCAATAAAAATTAAATTAAAAGATATAAAAACCAATAAATAATTCAGAACAATAGCGTATTTTTACAACCGTACCGAAAATATTCAGATTATGGAATTGGATGAAATAGATGTAAAATTATTACGCCTCCTACAACAAGATGCCTCCATGAGCAATAAAGCGCTATCCTTTGAACTTAACAAATCTATCGCTGCTGTTCACGAACGCGTTAGAAAGCTAAAGCGGTTGGGCTACATCAAAAAAACGGTGGCAATTTTGGACCGCCATAAGATAGGCATTGGGTTAATTTCCTTTTCTCAGGTCTTTCTCAAGGCGCATACTTTTGAAGTGTTGAATGAATTCGAAAAAGAGGTAGCTAAATTTCCCGAGGTGATGGAATGCTACCAAATGGCGGGTTCTTACGACTTTATGTTACGTATCGCAACCAAAGATATGGATGCTTATCATATTTTTCTGCGGCATCGATTGGCCGTACTTCCGCAAGTAAACACCGTACAGACCTACTTTGTATTATCGGAGACAAAAAGCGAGACCGCTTATCCCCTTTAACCGTCGTATCCTAGAGGAAAGAATAACGCTGTCATGTGCGATCACACATGACAGCGCTGAAAAAATGATTAATCGAATAACAAAGTGCCTGTCACATTCCAGCTACTAAAACTTGTTCCTTCAGGAGCTCCCTGTGAAATCTGCACCTGCATTGTATGGTCGCCGGCTTTTAAATCCCCCAGATCAATGTAGATTGGTGGTGTTACTGTACCCGGGCACCAATTGGAGCGGCTTAGATCGGATGAAGACAGACCTGTGGCAAAATTGCCTGAAGCTGGGTTTGACAAACGGTACGAGCCACAATCATTACGCCACGGTGTGTATTTAAAGCGTAATGAATTGTCTAGGAAAATGCGGTTTTCCTTCGGCACAAACTCATCACCATTGCCCCAGCCTCCATGCCCTGTGGTAATGTAGCGTAATTGCACGTTTTTAGCGTCCTGGTCCAAATGAAACGAAACAGTAAGACCTTTCTCCTTATCAAACATAGATCCATACTCCTGGCCGCCCATTTCCATAACGTTGGTTGTGGTGAATAAAGACATCGTCTTTTTCAGACTGCCTTTTGACTCGGCATCGAAACCCGGATGCACCGTCAGCTCCACACTCACCTCATGTCCATTTTTATCATAATTGCCAATGAAGGCGCCTACATAGATTTCCTGCTCGCTCAACAGACCAGCCAGTTCCGTTACGTCCTGACGGTACAGTACCGAGTCTTGCCAAACCTTATCCTTTAACTGAAGATAGTTAAACTGCTTAACACCAAAGGGTGTAAAGAAACGCATCAATTCAACAATAGGCTCAAAAGATGCTGTTTTTACAACGCCTTGATAAGCTTTACCATTTCCATTTTCGTACTTAGGCAGGGTACCCATACCATTTTTCATGCCATCCAAAAAGCTTTGCGCCTTGTTGGTTGGGATGATAAAAACTGACCCCGTACGGTCATAGGCATCACCTTTCGATTGTTCGACCAACTGCACAAATACATTATCGCTAGTCTTTATTTTTGGGATTTTCACCTTTTTTACCAAAACTGTACCATTGGCAAAACGCAAAACAGAATCCGACTTTACATCATCCGCAAAACGTATGCGCTCCTTCCGAAAAACAGGTATTTGGATAAAACGATTTTTCCAGATCAGATCTTTATACGAGAGTTCATCGTACAATTTTTCATTTCCTTTTAATCGCAGTTGCTCCGGTATCGTCTTGACCTTTTCTACTTTGGTGGCAAAAGTCCGTGTATTCCCATTGCGGATTACCTCAAGTACCAAACCAAGGTCCTGACCAAGTTCCGTGGGTGCACCTTTTACCCCTAATTTATCGGTATACCAAACTTCTATTTTATTGGAATTGATGCTGGTCTCCACTTTTTTGCAGGGATAGCCCAAGATTGTTTTAGTCTCGTTTGTCGTGTTAAATTTTTGCTTCGAAAGTGCGAGCGAATCTTTGGTTAGAATGATTGATCCATCTTTGAGTTTAGCAATTTTAAGTAATGCATTGCCTCCGGAACGCTCCACCACAACCCGTTCGTATGGCGGCGCCAACTGTCCCTGCATTTCCTTCGCTGAACTGACAAAAGTCTCCTTTTCATTGGCATAGACGAGGATGGCATTTTGATTGGCAGCTGTATTCCCATTGAAACTTTGGTTATATTGAATGACATAACTCGACAGCTTTTGCGCCTGCGACGACAATGACAAACATAAAATAGAGGTAAAAAGAATACTTTTCTTCATAGCATGTGTATTGGTTTAGATGCAAAAATAAGAAAGGCTTTAGGAATTCCTAAAGCCTTTCTTATTTTATGCTAAAACGTTTATTTGATCAACCAGATATCCAAGAGGTAGAATACCGCAAAAATCACCGAGGCATAACCATTGGTTGTCATAAAGTCACGATTGACCCGACTTAAATTAGTCGATGAAAACAGGGTATGCTGGTAAATCAGCAATGCACCGTAAAAGGCCACCCCTAAATAATAAATCCAACCGACAGGCATCAAAAATGCTGGTATTAAAATAAATATAAAAGAAAACACGTGCAGACCTTCCGAAACGCGCATGGCTCCCTTCGTTCCCAACCAAACGGGTATAGAATTCAGCTGATTGGCCCGATCAAATGCTTCATCCTGCAACGCGTAAATAATATCGAAGCCGCTCACCCAGGTCAACACTGCGAAGCCATAAAGTACCGGAACAGTCGCAAACTGTCCTGTAATAACCATATATGCACCTATTGGAGCCAATCCTAGCCCTGCTCCCAATACAAGATGGCATAAGGGTGTTATGCGCTTCGTATAGGAGTAAAAAAGCACAACAAAAAGTGCAATGGGCGACAACATAAAGCAAAGAGAATTGATAAAATACGTCGCTGCGATAAAAATAAGGCAATTTACTAACGTAAAAATCAATGCATTTTTAGCAGAAATTTTTCCGGCAGGAATATCACGCATGGCCGTTCGCGGATTAATGGCATCAATATCGCGATCCAAATAACGATTGAATGCCATAGCGGCATTACGGGCCGTTACCATACACACGAGCATCAAAACCAATAATTTCCACGAAAAGGTGTAGTCCGTTGTGTGCAAAGCCAAAAAGAAACCGATGAAGGCAAATGGCAATGCAAATACACTATGGGCAAATAAAACTAAGGACAAGTATTTTTTCATCTGAACGTAAGATCTAGCTAAAATTGTTCGTTTCCTTCGGGTTCAGGGCGAACAAATCGGCCGTTAACTTCATCGATAGCCTCTAAAATAGGCTCATGCCCCATTTTCTTTTCTGCTGAAGTTAGGAAAATCGGCGGCACCTCTTCAAACCATTGAAGCAATGATTTTTTAAATTTCGCAATATTCACATCGGATTTGACAGTCGATTGCTTGTCTGCCTTGGTAAAAACCAACATAAAGGGTAAACCACATTCGCCCAACCAATAGCAAAAATCCAAGTCTATCTTCTGTGGTTCATGACGGCTATCTACCAATACAAAAACACATTGCAAATTGTCCCGATGGGTAAGATACCTGCGGATGAACTTCTCCCATTCCGTGCGACTTGTTTTAGAGGCTTTGGCAAAACCATAACCGGGCAAATCCACCAGATACCAGGTATCGTCGATGATAAAATGATTGATCAACTGAGTCTTACCAGGCTTTTGGGAGGTCTTGGCAAGTCCTTTCTTGTTGGTCATTGCATTGATCAACGATGATTTACCGACATTTGAACGTCCGATAAACGCATACTCCGGCAAATTGGGTGCAGGTAATTTGTCAACTCTCGTGTTACTGCACACGAATTCGGCTTTTTTCACTTCCATGGAACAAAGGTACGTTAAATGAATCCCTTTGACAAGATGTGTACCGCTTCTATTCCATAAAAAAGCTCCGTCTCCTATTTAATTGGCCAGGGACTAAAATGTCCCCAATTATTTTTAACTTTCACTTCAAACGATTCATCAAACAACTGAGCGCATTCCGAAGATGCACTATGCGGTTGGGTATACGTCTTATTAGCCAAATAAAAGAAGTCCTGCATGCCATAAAAAAAATAAATCTTGTAATAAGAAGTCCAGTAGGTAAAATGGAAGCATTACCAAACAAGGAATTTTTCGGAGCTGCTGTAACAATTCAGCTGCTCAAGATACTAATCACATAAATAAACGTCAGTCTTTGGGAAAAAAGGAATATTTCTAACAAACTCAAAGAACGAATTAATTAAACCTTAAAATAGATGTTACTCGAAATCAATCATGTCACCAAAGATTACGCCAATCACCGTGCATTGGACGACGTATCCATTCAAATCCCAAAGGGTAAAATTTTCGGACTATTGGGGCCAAACGGGGCTGGAAAAACGTCCCTGATCCGTATTATTAACCAAATTACCGCGCCCGATTCCGGCGAAATCTTGTTTAATGGCGAAGCGCTGGGTCCACAGCATATTGCACAAATCGGCTATTTACCCGAAGAGCGAGGTCTGTACAAAAAAATGAAAATCGGCGATCAAATGTTGTATTTGGCGCAACTTAAAGGACTTTCCAAGCGAGAAGCCCTAGCACGCATCCAAGATTGGTGCCAGCGCCTGGACATCACATCCTGGTTGGACAAAAAAATTGAAGATCTCAGTAAAGGTATGCAGCAAAAAGTACAATTTGTCGCCACGGTCATCCACCAACCACAATTGATTATCTTGGATGAACCCTTTTCGGGATTTGATCCCGTCAATGCCAATATCATAAAAGAACAGATTCTCCGATTGAATCAAGAGGGGGCGACCATTATATTCTCCACACACCGTATGGAGACTGTGGAAGAGCTTTGCGATAATATCGCCCTCATCAACCGATCCAAGAAAATACTCGATGGTTCCGTACAGGCGATTAAAAAAGAATACCGAAATCAAACCTATCGATTGGAATATACAGCCAACGAAGATAATTTTCTTCTATCCGAAGACAGCCTATTTGAAGTCATCACGTCCACAAAGCACGAAAAAACATACAACACTACAATTCAGCTAAATAACAATATTCATATCAATAATGTCTTAATGCGTTTCTTACCCCAAATACAGCTCAACCAGTTGATCGAAATCGTTCCCTCTATGGCGGATATTTTCATTCAAAAAGTTACACAAGTCTCACCCCTATCTCAAGATCATGCATAAAATACTACTTATCATTCAACGGGAATACCTATCCCGTGTCAAGAAAAAATCTTTTATTGTCATGACTTTTGCCGTGCCATTGTTCTTTTTTGCATTGTATGCAGGCATGTTTTATCTGACAAAAAAGAGCTTTAAAGATTCACACACCGAAGTCTTTATTTTAGATGAACAAGGCGACTTTGCGGGAAAACTGCAAAGCAATAAAAATGTAAGTTATACAATCAGTAAACTGGATCTCCAGGCACAAAAAGCGCAGCTGACCCAAAGTGAAGGAAAACAGTCGATCCTTTATATCCCAAAAGATATTTTAACAAGCCAAAGAGCCGAACTGATTACCGGAGGCAAGACCAGCTTTGTCATACAGGAGATCATTAGTGGACAGTTGGAAGAAATCATCCGTGAAAAGGAATATAAAGCCAAGGGAATCGACCTGCAGATTATCCAGTCCATTAAGCCCAAAGTCAGCATCGATGCAAAAGAAATTACGGCCGACGGTGAAGAAAAGAACAGCAATACAGCCATTGCCATGGGCCTTGGTGTCGCTTTGGCTATCTTAGTCTATCTATCCCTGTTTCTTTATGGTGCCCAGGTAATGCGTGGTATTATCGAAGAAAAGAGCAATCGTATCATCGAAGTTATTATTTCCTCGGTCAAGCCCTTTCAGCTCATGATGGGTAAAATTGTTGGAATCGGTATGGTTGGACTGACCCAATTTGTGATGTGGCTTGTGCTTACCGGGGGCTTATTTATCACAGCAACGCTACTGTTTGTCAATCCGCAGGATATGCAGGAAGTAGCCGCTAGCCAACCTGGAGCGGGTAATATGAGTACCGTATCAAAAGCTATGGCCCAGAATGATTCCGCTTCGATCCTTACGTCGATCCAAAGCTTTAATTTCACGGAGGTCATCATTTTCTTCTTTCTGTTTTTTATTGCCGGATACCTATTGTATAGTGCTATTTTCGCCGCTGCAGGCTCAGCTGTCGACAACGAAACAGAGGCCAATCAGTTTTCCATGCCCATTACCATGCCCTTGCTATTGACCTATATTCTTTCTTTCGGCGTCATTATCAATGATCCCAATGGACCGATTGCAACATGGTTGAGCTTTATTCCATTCACCTCACCGATCGCCATGCTCGTTCGCATACCTTTTGGTGTACCCCTATGGCAGATTCTGACCTCGTTGACCTTGCTTATACTGACCTTCTTATTGGTAACCTGGGTCGCTGCACGTATCTACCGCGTCGGGATTTTGATCTATGGAAAAAAGGCAAATCTCAAAGAAATCATCAAATGGTTCAATTACAAAAGTTAGTTATGTACTGAACTAATTACGCATGGCTGTCGGATATCCCCGATCTATGTCAGCGCTCAACTAAAAGAACGGGGCCAAATTGCAAGCAATTTGGCCCCGTTCTTTTAAGCCCCCGATTAGGATGCGATCAGATGCAATGCGATCAGCTCCTAAGGACAGCTCAATTAATATCTTAATTTCAATTTTTTAAAGACAAAATGCCACAGCCATATCGGTCCGACAAGTAAAAACTGCAGAAACTGTTGTCCTGTGATTTTCTTCTTTTCCTTTCCCTTACCGATAAACAGCGCGACAATAGATAGCAATGCGATTCCTAAACACACCCAGATGACAGCCGGGCCACCGTTCTTCTGTGCGTATTCCAGTTGCACGATAAAGAAACTCATACCCCCGATCGAGAATAATATCGCATAGGACAAGGTTGCAGACAGCTTTAAATAATAATAAATGACAATAGCAATGAAGAAAGAGCCCCAATTCAAAAACGTATGCCAATTGAGTTTGACCAAGAATTCGAACTGTGGAAATGGAATCATCCAGATGCAGCCCATGATACCAAAAAATAATAATGGTAAAAAGATGGCCTGAATCAGGCGGTTGGTCGGATCCTGAAAATTAGCATCCAGCTCCGCAAAATACTTATCTACGGGACGTAAAGGTTCGACTTCTTGAACTTTCTTCTTTTGTTTCATTCGGCAAATTTAACAAATATTGAGCATGCCTTAGGTCTTAAAAATGATAATATTCCCTATTTTTTGGTCTGCCGTAGGTCATTATCTGCTTTCAGGGCAAACAAACTCGCTTACTCCTATTCTATTCCGTAATATTGCAGCATGAAGTCTTACAAACATATCTTATTCGATCTGGACGGAACCCTGACCGACCCTGCAGAAGGGATTACAAAATGTATTGCCTATGCCTTGGAGTCCAAAGGCATCCATACAGCCGATCTGAATAGCCTCAAACCCTTGATCGGTCCGCCCCTTAAAGATTCTTTCATACATACCTTTGGATTTGGGGAAAGCGAAGCAATTGCCTGTGTAGAAAAATATCGGGAGCGCTTTTCAGCCATAGGACTGTACGAGAACATCCTGTTTGATCGCATACCCGAGCTTTTAACGCTCCTGAAAACAAAAGGGTACAGCATCTATCTGGCGACCTCCAAACCCGAAATATTCGCCCACAAAATATTACAACACTTTGAAATAAATACCTATTTTGATTTTGCGGGTGGAAGCGCTTTGGACGATTCCAGACCGACCAAAACCAGCGTCATCCAATATGTCATGGAAAAGGCCAAACTAACAAATCCACAGGAATGCCTCATGATCGGCGATCGTAAACATGATCTGATTGGCGCAAGGGAAACTGCCATGGATGCTGTTGGCGTACTGTATGGCTATGGTAGCCAAGCCGAACTCGAGCAGGAGTCACCGACCTATCTCATCCAGACAGTGCCTGACCTGATCGAATTTTTCAATTAAAAAATAGGGATCCTAAATTAAAGACAATTTAGGTTGAGTCCATTTAGGTCAACTTGATTCAAGTCTAGTCTATTCAAGTTCAGTCTATTCAAGTCTGGTCTATTCAGATCAATTCCAATACAGTCTATTGACACCAATTCAAGTCCATTCACCAGGCAAGACACAAGTCAATTCAGGCTAATTCTACTCAGGCCAAGTTTATTGAGAACAGTTCAAGTCAATACCCAAACACCTTGAATAACTGAAATCATCCTGTTGAGGGAAAGCTGTAGAATTCCATAAAAAAAGCTCCAATCAAAATGATTGTAGCTTTTTTAAGATGGATCCTTGGATCTATTTTGCGTAAGACACCGATCTTGTCTCACGGATAACAGTTACTTTAATTTGCCCTGGATACGTCATTTCCGTTTGGATACGGTTAGAGATATCAGCAGCGAGTATTTCCGACTGCGCATCAGAGACCTTCTCACTCTCCACGATGACACGTAGTTCACGACCAGCTTGTATCGCGAAGGTCTTCTCAACCCCAGGATACGATAAAGCCAAGTCTTCCAGCTCTTTTAAGCGCTTGATATAACTTTCTACAACCTCACGGCGTGCGCCCGGGCGTGCACCAGAAATCGCATCACAGGCTTGAACAACCGGAGATATTAAAGCCGTCATTTCGATCTCATCATGGTGAGCACCAATTGCGTTACATACATCAGGGTGTTCCTTGTATTTTTCTGCAAGTTGCATACCTAAAATAGCGTGTGGCAACTCTGGATTGTCATCAGGCACTTTACCAATATCGTGAAGTAATCCAGCACGTTTCGCATGTTTAACATTCAGGCCCAGTTCTGCAGCCATTGTCGCAGCAAAATTAGCAACCTCACGCGAGTGCTGTAAAAGATTCTGTCCGTAAGATGAACGGTAACGCATACGCCCTACCATACGAATCAATTCGGGGTGCAAACCATGGATCCCCAAATCGATCGCTGTACGTTCACCGATTTCAACAATTTCATCCTCAATTTGCGTCCGTGTTTTTGCAACAACTTCCTCAATACGTGCCGGGTGGATACGTCCATCGGTTACCAAACGGTGTAAAGCTAAACGTGCGATTTCCCGACGTACAGGATCGAAACCGGATAGGATAATTGCTTCAGGTGTATCATCTACGATGATCTCTACGCCCGTTGCAGCTTCCAATGCACGAATATTACGACCTTCACGACCAATAATACGGCCCTTAATTTCATCATTTTCAATATTGAAAATTGAAACGGTATTTTCGATTGCAGATTCCGTAGCGGTGCGTTGAATCGTCTGTATAACAACCTTTTTCGCCTCTTTAGTCGCTGTCAATTTTGCCTCATCCACAATATCTTTGATTTGAATCATGGCTTGTGAGCGGGCTTCTTCACGCAACGAATCCACCAATTGATTTTTTGCTTCGTCGGCAGTTACGCCAGCGATGCTTTCCAATTGCTTAATCTGTTGCAATTTTAACGCTTCTACTTCCTCGGATTTCTTTTCATTCAGTTCAACCAATTTATCCAATTGCTTCTTCTTGGTATCCACCTCCTGCTTGTCGCGGTTGATGTTTTCCAATTTTTGGTTAATTGACTGCTCTTTTTGTCTTAACGTATTTTCCTTCTGGTTGATGGCATTGTTACGTTGATTGACTTCCTTTTCATGTTCAGATTTTAATTGAAGGAACTTTTCTTTGGCCTCTAACAGGCGTTTCTTTTTAATGTGTTCCCCTTCCTGCTCTGCATCTTTCAGTATGCTATTTACCTTATCCTTGGCTTCCTGTTCTTGCTTTTTAAACAACAAAACCAATAGATAACGACCTATAACAACACCAACAATCAGAGAAATTATGCTATAAATTGCGATGTCCATGTATGTATAATTGTATTATTATGTTTGTTTTTATTAATTATATTCAAATTCCAGTAAAATCATGAATCGTCCTATTCCCCTTCTTTGGTATGCACCAATGTGGCGAGCCTGATAAGCTCATAAGACTTCATGACAAAAAAAAACCGCAATTAAATTTAAACAGGTCTCATGTATTATTAAACTTCGTGATTACATAATTAGGCTTAGATTATGACCCAGATGGCTTTCGCAAAATGGCCTATATCTTTTTGCGCCTGTAATATTGAAGCGTTAAGTTTAAAATAGTGACAACCCGAATTTAATTGCGGCAAATTCGTCGTTTAAGCTCTAAATATAAAGAACGTAAATTTATTTTTTAAAGAAATCCGTCAACAACTGATCAAGTTCCTGTACTGAATTTTCCAAGCCCACTTCGTGGTTTTGGGACTGCCGCTCTGCATTAAGCATACGCGTCGCAAATTGCAATACACACATGGACAACAAATCCTGCTTATCTCTCACAGTATAGTTTTCCTGCAATTCCTTTATTTTTTCATTTATCAATTTCGCAGCATGTCGAATTACTTCTTCTTCCGCGCTCTCCACCCGAAGGGGATAAACACGATCTGCGATATTTATTTTTATGGAAATCTCTCCCATTTCTTTGAGCTTTTTAACGTTGTATTAGTTTGAATCCGATAACACTTCTCCCAACTATTTCAACAAACTAATACATTTGTCTATTTCCCGCACAAAATCGTTAATTTTTTGTTTTGTGTCAAGTATTTTTTCATTAATTGCTTCCTTATCCGTTTCAGAATCTAACGTGCGGGCAACTGCCAACGCTTTGACCTTCTCTTCCAACTGCTTGCTCTTATCGTTGCTCGCATCGAAAGCCACTTTTAAGGATTGTACCTCTAATTTAAGCAAATCATTTTCTTCTTGCAAGACTTCGCACAATTGAATTAAATTTTTCGTTTTCTCAACGATCAGATTCATTTGTGAAGACAATGTTGCCATAGTATAAATTGAATATTACCAATTAATGTTGTATCTCTCGTTAACCACGCACTTCCGCGCCTAGTTCCTTCTCAAAATTAACAATTAATTTTTGAACTATCGCATCAATTTGCTTATCCGTAAGTGTTTTTTCTTCATCCTGCAAGATAAAGCTCAGAGCATAAGACTTTTTCCCTTCCGGAATTTTATCACCTTTATACACATCAAACACATTTACCTCCTTCAAAAGCTTGCGTTCGGTCTTTTGAGCAACAAATTGTAGCTTATCGAAGCTCACATTTTCATCGATCAAGAGCGACAAATCTCTGCGCACAGCCGGGAATTTGGAAACTTCTTTGTATTGAATGCTATTCTTACGAATAATTTTCATCAAAACATCCCAGTCAAAATCAGCAAAGAAAACCTGACCTTCAACATCTGCTTTTTTCAAATCTGCGTTCGCGATTGCACCAAAAGAAACTAAACATTTCTGCCCTTTCATATAGTTCAAACCATAGGCGAAATGTGTACTTGTAGCATCTTGTATCTGAATTCCTTCAATTTTCAAGCGTTTGATAAGCGTATCTACAGCCGCTTTAAGGTTATAGAAATTAACCGCGTCTTTTTTGCTGTTCCATTGCTCAGCTTCATTTTTACCTGCCATGGCAAAAGCCAGATGCTGCGTTTCTTTATAGCCTTCACCATCCAGCGCATAAGTTTTACCGAATTCGAAGAACTTCAGGTCAAAGTTTCTTCGTTTTTGGTTATATTCAATCGCACTCAAAACAGAAAAAACCATATTTTGACGCATTGTATCCAAATCCGAGCTCAATGGATTATACAATTTGACCGCCGTTTCGCTATCATCCGCATAATCCAGCTTCGTTAGGGAGTTGGACAGAATTTCACGAAACCCATTGGCGATGAGCAGATCAGCCAATTGATTTAAGACAACTTCCTTATCCGGCTTCTCAACCGTATTTAAAGAGGCCTTAATTTGTGACTTCAACTCGATATTGTTGTAACCATAAATCCGCAACACTTCCTCCACAACGTCTACCTCGCGTGTGACATCAACGCGGTATGCAGGCACCAACACATCAAGTCCTGTTTCAGTTTCTGAAGCGACTTCAATGCCAAGAGCGACAATAATGGATTTAATTTCTTCATTTGGGATCGCCTGACCGATCAAACGAACCACATTCGCATAGCTCACGTGAAATGAAAACGGGTTAATCACCACGGGATACTCATCTTTTAGCGTCGATGAAATCGTTCCACCCGCAATTTCCTGAATCAATAAAGCTGCGCGCTTCAAGGCTTCAACCGTAATATTCGGATCGGTACCACGTTCGAAACGGAAAGAGGCATCTGTTTTTAAGCCATGTCTTTTGGAGGTCTTCCGTACAGAAACAGCATTGAAATAGGCCGACTCCAAAAATACATTGGTCGTTTCGGCTGATACACCCGAATGTGCTCCACCGAAAACACCCGCAATACACATTGGTTTTTCAACATCTGCAATCACCAAGTCCTCTGCAGACAAGGTACGCTCCACACCATCCAGCGTAACAAATTTTTCACCCTCAGTCGCCAAACGAACAATGACTTTATTTCCCGCAATTTTATCAGCATCAAAAGCATGCAGTGGCTGACCTAAATCGTGTAGTATATAATTGGTAACATCGACAATATTATTGATCGGACGAACACCGATAACATTTAATTTCTCTTTTAACCAATCGGGAGATTCGCCAACGCGAACACCGGTAATATTGATACCACTATAACGTGGGCTTGCCTGTGCGTCTGCAACAATCACTGTCGTTCCCTCCGCCTCAGCAGCCTTAAATGCAGAAACATCTGCCTTTAACACGTGTGTACGAAAATGTGCCGCAATATCTCTTGCAACGCCTAAATGCGAAGCAGCATCTGCACGGTTTGGTGTTAAGCCAATTTCATAACGGTAATCATCCTGGATATTGAAATGATCTTTCACTAAGGTCCCCACAGCAACGTCAGCTGGTAATTCAACGATACCGGCATGAGATGTACCCAAACCGATTTCATCTTCTCCACATAACATACCTTCAGAAACTTCACCACGAATTTTAGATTTGGTAATTTTAAAAGGCTCTCCGGTAAGCGGATGGCAAGTAGTACCTACTGTAGCAACAATAACTTTCAATCCTGTACGACAGTTTGGTGCACCACATACAATGTGCAATAACTCCGGTCCACCGACATCAACAGTGGTTACTCTTAATTTATCGGCATTAGGATGCTGTTCACAAGTTTTCACTTCACCAACAACCAAACCATCCAATCCACCTGGGATACTCTGCACAACGTCCAAAGCTTCTACTTCCAATCCTGTATTTGTTAAGATCAGCGATAGTTCCTCCGGTGTCGAATCTATATTAACGTGTTGTTTTAACCAATTATATGAAATATTCATCTCGAATCTGATTTGATGCACAAACTTAGATAAATTTGAGTTTATATCCAACGTCAATTTGCCGATCATCGCCGGAAGTCCTGAATTTGAAGATAGCTGGCAGCCCCTATCCTCACCGGCTGTATGACAAATTACCATATGATCTAAGGGGTTGTTGGGCTTCGGCGAACAAACCGACTTGCCACAGGGCGTTTTTCTTGCGCTATTGCTTATGCTTTTTCAGGTTTTCCGCATGGACAAGGTGCTTTGGGCTTTGGTCGGCACATCGTTGGCCTTGGTTCGGGGCAGCTTCGGGACATGGCCTGAACATGGTCGGGATTGCTTCGCCTGCTGTTCGGCCGTTGTTCGGCTCCTTGCCGAAGCGGACCCGAATCTTTCCCGAAGCCCAGTCGAAGCCCAGTCGAAGCTGTCTCGAAGCTGTCTCGAAGCTGTCCCGAGCCGTTCCCGAAGCAATCCCGATCCGTTGCCGAATAGCGTACGGATTTGAACGGACTTGAGCGGATTTAAAGGGAATTAAACGGACTTTAGGCATATACACTCCGCTCTTGAATAAGCAAGCCCAACACAATTTCATAAAAAAAGCCTTATCAAATTGTACCAATTTTTATCCTTTTTATGTCCAATCTTAAAGACCTATTTTTTAATCAAAAATCCAGTCATTTCCATAAAAATAATATGTAACTTTGTGCTTTAATTTGAAGAACGTTCAAAACAAACATTTATAATGATTCATTTCTTTGAGAACCCATCGAACACTGTATATGGTGTTCAAAGCGTAAACTCTTTATCACAAGAAGACATTACTAAACTCAACTGGCTATTCGGCAACGCCAAAAAACTAGACGACCAAAACCTTAACCATTACTTTGTAGGACCCCGCGCCGCGATGGTTACTCCCTGGAGTACCAATGCAGTAGAAATCACGCAAAATATGGGAATTGCAGGAATTGTTCGTATAGAAGAATTTCAACCGGTACCAGCGGATTTCAATGACTTCGATCCAATGATTTCACAAAAGTTCAGTATGTTGACACAGGACATGTATACCGTCAACATTACACCTGAACCGATATTGGAAATTGAAGACATCGAGGCCTACAACAAATCTGAGGGCCTAGCGCTAAATCCAGAAGAAGTAGATTACCTCAATAACCTTTCGACCAAATTGGGTCGTCTGCTTACAGACTCGGAAGTATTCGCTTTTTCACAAGCAAACTCTGAACACTGTAGACACAAGATTTTCAATGGTACCTTTATCATTGATGGCGAAGAGCAACCCACTTCCCTCTTTAAATTAATTAAAAAGACTTCTGAAACCAATCCGAACGAGATTGTTTCTGCTTATAAAGATAACGTTGCCTTTGTCAAAGGTCCACGTGTCACACAATTTGCACCTAAATCGGCCGACAAACCTGACTTTTACGAAGAGAAAGCATTTGATTCGGTTTTATCCGTAAAAGCTGAAACACACAATTTCCCGACTACTGTAGAACCATTTTCGGGTGCTGCAACTGGGTCAGGTGGTGAAATCCGCGACCGTATGGCCGGTGGCCAAGGAGCGATTCCATTGGCGGGTACTGCCGTATACATGACTGCTTATTCGCGATTGGAACAAAATAAATTGGACCTTCAGGCAGGAACAGTTACTGAACCGGCAAAGGAACTCAACAAAACGCGGCCATGGGAAAATGCGATGCAAGAGCGTCAATGGTTGTACCAGACCCCGGTTGACATCCTGATTAAAGCTTCCAATGGTGCTTCTGACTTCGGTAATAAGTTTGGTCAGCCCTTAATTACAGGTTCTGTATTGACCTTCGAACATGAAGAGGATGGCCGTAAACTTGGTTACGACAAAGTCATTATGCAAGCGGGTGGTGTTGGTTATGGAAAACTGGATCAAGCGAAAAAACATACGCCGAAAACTGGCGATAAAGTTGTTATCCTAGGTGGAGAAAATTACCGCATCGGAATGGGTGGCGCTGCTGTATCTTCTGCAGATACAGGGGCATTTGGTTCTGGAATTGAGCTTAATGCCATTCAACGTTCCAATCCCGAAATGCAAAAACGTGCAGCGAATGCTGTTCGTGGCTTAGTAGAGTCTGATCATAACCCTATTGTCTCTATCCACGATCATGGTGCAGGTGGCCACTTAAACTGTTTATCTGAACTTGTTGAAGAGACCGGCGGCTTGATTGACCTGGATGCACTTCCTGTAGGCGATCCTACACTATCCGCAAAAGAAATTATCGGTAATGAATCGCAAGAACGTATGGGACTTGTGATCGCCGAAGATGATATTGACACCTTAAAACGTGTTGCCGATCGCGAACGTGCACCAATGTACACCGTAGGTGATGTCACTGGCGACCACCGCTTTACTTTCGAATCAAAAAGTACGGGTGAAAAACCAATGGATTATGCCCTTGAAGATTTCTTTGGCTCATCGCCAAAAACTTTCATGCGCGATAAAACCGTAGTTCGCAACTACGCTGATCTTGCTTATGATGCAGCTAATATTCCAAGCTACTTAAACCAAGTATTACAACTGGAAGCGGTTGCTTCCAAAGATTGGTTAACCAATAAAGTAGACCGTTGTGTTGGTGGCCGTGTTGCCAAACAACAATGTGCGGGTCCATTGCAATTGCCGTTGAATAACGTCGGTGTCATGGCATTGGATTATAAAGGTAAAGAAGGTATTGCGACAACAATAGGTCACTCCCCTGTGGCTGCCTTAGTGGATCCGGCTGCGGCAAGCAGAACGGCTATTGCGGAATCGCTTTCCAACATCGTATTTGCCCCAATCAAAAACGGTCTTGCAGGAATCTCCCTATCGGCCAACTGGATGTGGGCAGCCAATAATGAGGGTGAAGATGCCCGCTTATACCAAGCTGTTAAAGCATGCTCGGATTTTGCCATTGCATTGGGAATCAATATCCCGACGGGAAAAGATTCTTTGTCGATGAAGCAAAAATATCCAAACGGCGAAAACGTCATTGCCCCTGGCACATTGATCATTTCTGCCGCAGGAAACTGTACTGATATCACCAAAGTGGTTGAACCTGTGCTAAACAAAACAGCCGGATCGATCTATTACATCAACTTATCAAAAGATCAGTTCAAATTAGGCGGTTCGTCATTTGCACAAATCATCAATAAATTAGGTACTGAAGTACCGACCATTCAAGATGCTGCTTACTTTAAAACAGCATTCAATACCGTACAGCAATTAATTCACGAAGGACAGATCGAAGCTGGGCACGACGTCGGATCGGGTGGCTTGATTACCACCTTATTGGAAATGACCTTTGCCGATGTTAATCTTGGTGCCAATTATGACCTTTCGGCATTACATGAATCGGATAGCGTAAAAGCCTTCTTTAATGAGAATATTGCACTTGTCCTTCAAGCAAAAGACGACGCTGCATTTGAAGCGATCGTGAAAGATGCCGGTGTAAACGCGGTTAAAATTGGTCAGGTGATCGAAGGTAATACAGTGACGATTAAAAATCAAGAAGCGGTATTCAGCTTTGATGTAGCAGCAACACGTGATGTATGGTTTACGACATCCTTCCTTTTGGATTCCAAGCAATCTAAAAATGGAACTGCACAACAACGTTTTGATAATTATAAACACCAACCCCTAGCCTTTACTTTCCCAAGTCAATTTGATGGTAAGAAACCAAAAATCGACGGAACTAAAGCACGTCCGAAAGCGGCAATCCTTCGTGAGAAAGGTTCCAACTCCGAACGCGAAATGGCAAATGCCATGTTCCTGGCAGGCTTTGATGTGAAAGATGTTCACATGACCGATTTGATCACTGGTCGTGAGACATTGGAAGACATCAAATTTATCGGTGCCGTCGGAGGCTTCTCGAACTCAGATGTATTGGGTTCGGCAAAAGGTTGGGCCGGTGCTTTCCTTTACAATGAAAAAGCGAAAAAAGCCTTAACCGACTTCTTTGCTCGTCCGGATACACTTTCGGTTGGTATCTGTAATGGATGTCAGTTATTTATGGAACTTGAAATGATCAATCCTGAGCATGAAATCCATGGAAAAATGCTACACAATACTTCAGGGAAACACGAGTCAAACTTTGTGTCTGTAAAAGTTCAGGAAAACAATTCGGTCATGTTATCGACACTAGCGGGAAGTACCTTAGGGGTTTGGATTTCACACGGGGAAGGAAAATTCAACCTTCCGTATGCGGAAGAGCAATACAATATCGTGGCAAAATATGCTTATGAGCGATATCCGCATAACCCAAATGGTTCGGACTATAATACAGCAATGGTCTGCGATAAGACTGGACGCCATTTGGCTACGATGCCACATATTGAGCGTTCGGTGTTCCAATGGCATTGGGCAAATTATCCAAAAGGTCGTCAGGACGAAGTTTCTCCTTGGATTGAAGCATTCGTTAATGCACGTCAATGGATTGACGAGCAAGGCAAATAAAAAAAGAAAAACTCCTTCATGTATGAAGGAGTTTTTTTTTAGATATCCCTTTTGTATCCTGGTTTGTTCATCATTTGATCTAGGGAGTATTTTCCAGAGCCCATGACCATAAAAAAGATCAGCAAAAAGAATACGACTATAGAAAGCCACAATTCGGAATTCAAATAACTAAACCCGTGGGTGATATTAACAAAAAATACAGCCCCTACCAATACCGGAAATAATAGTAATGAGGCTAAACGGGTTTGAAAACCTAAGATAAGGAACAGCCCGCCTACCAAATGGGTAAAAACCACATAGTGAACCGCACCCCATGATGATAAGTGGAAACTACTTTGCTCAATCATGTGTTGAACAACATCCCTATCATTTACGAAACTTACACCTTTGGCAAAAATAACGATCCCTAAGGCTATTCTTAGGTAATCGATCCATTGTGGGTGATGTGCATCGCCCCAATGCTCAATTTTGTGTATCAGGTTCATAACATACCTCCTTTTTATAGATGGTTATAGCCTAATAACAATTGAACAGTAAAAAAGTTGTTTGTATGAGATGATTCACTATCAAAATGTTACGAAGTGAAGACAGCCCACTCCTACGCAACACTTCTGCTAAAACCAATCGTTGGCAAATGAGGCCTCACGCTGTTTCCAAAATCAATCAATCAATCAATCAATCAATGCAACCATAAATTAGGAGAAAAAAAATCGAATGACAAAATCCCAAAACGCGGTTGTCAGCAGCCCCACAACGATACTAAAACCGATCACCAGATTGACCAATTTGGTATTCAGGTGGTATTGCTCGGCAATGATCCCTGAGGTTACCAAGGTTGGCATAGCCGCTTCGAATATACTAATCCGCGCAACAGAGCCCTTTACACCAAGTAGTAAAGCAAATAGTAATACCAATGCTGGGGCAAGAATCAATTTATAACTCATCGCTGTACTGATCTGCGAAATCTGTTGTCGCCAGCCATCAAACTTCAACTGTAAACCAATAGAAAATAAGGCCAAGGGTCCAACGGTCGCCACCAGCTTATCAAAAAAAGGCTCGGCAACTGAAAGATCAACCAATTGCGACAGCATTAAGGCTGTTATACAACCGATCAGGGGTGGAAAGCTGACTAACTTTCGAAGCATAAATTTGACATCGATCGCCTCGCCATCTTGGGCATTCGCTCGCAGTGCATTGATAAGTCCAGCTGTAGAAAGTAGAATAAATGTGGTTTGATCGCAAATAATCGCAATCGGCAACTGGGCTTCGCCAAAATAGGCGATGATCAATGGAAAGCCAATAAAGGACGTATTGCTATAACCAGCGGCCAATTCCAAACTACTGCGCGAACGCTGTTTATAGTTTTTACGCCTACAGTACATTTCCATAAATAACCAACTACCTGCCCAAACGAGGATTGCCGAAAACACCGGAAACAGTAATTGCGATGACCATACAATCTTCGGAATATATTTGAAAGACACCGCTGGAAGGGCAAAATAAAGAATCCAGGTATTGATCCCTTTATGTGCTTCGGAATGAATTAAATTTGTTCGCTTTAACAGCATCCCTGCCGCGATGCAAAATGCAATCATTATAAAATTGACCATGTTTTATTACCATTTTATACGACACAAAGGTGCAATAGTACGGCAGGCAATAACATGTACAAATACATTATTTTTATGTACATTTACGGATATATAATCAGGAGAATAATGCGCAAAAAACAGTTTGAGCCTTTGCGGATCAGTGAATTTATTGAGGATAGCTTTCATTTACCTCCACATGAACAGAATTATTATGAGCTTGTTTATATTCGTTCAGGCAAAGGAACCCATGTGATCAACAGATTTGAACTGAACTATGAACGTGGCGATGTATTCTTAATTAGTCCGGCAGACAAGCATTATTTTAACATTGAAGAAAAGACACATTTTCTGTTTATTTTATTTACAGATACCTACTTCCTGCAGAATAAACGCAATCAAAAGCGCTATGCCTGGATTATGGAGCTGATGAACGACAGGGGATTAAAGGAACGCAAATTGGATATGGGCGAGCATCATCGCCTGATTTACACTCATATCCTGGAAGCGGTCCGACTGTATAGTCATACCACAGTCAGCGAGCGTTCGGACTGGCTATTTGACCAACTCGTCGCGATCTTTGGGCTCTTCAAAGAAATAGCAGAGACGCAACGTTTACCCCAGCAGCATGAACTATATGTTGACCGATCGATTTCGGCTTACATTCATCAGCATATTTTTTCGCCCGAACAACTTCAGGTCAGCCTACTGGCTCAGAAATTCAATATTGCCCCATCCTATTTTGGGACCTACTTTAAGAAGAACTTCGGCAGCAGTTTAAGAGCGTATATCAATACCTACCGGATCGAACTCATCGAGAACAGACTTAAATCCAAAGATTATACCTTGAAACAAATTGCTGCAGAACTCGGATTTACCGACGAGAGCCATCTTTCCCATTTCTACAAACGCGCCAGGGGATTTAGTCCTTTACATTATCGAACTCAGCGGACTAAATAGTAGGCTTTCCAGATAATACACCCTGTATACGCGGAAAAATTGCAATTGAATGGGCTAAATCTTGGGTGGAATGACGCTATAAAACTTCAAGCCCTCAGCTTCAAACTTCTTATACAATACAAGTAATACATCATTTTTAAAGGCAGAAGCATTGGCAGCAAAATTCACCCAGCCGGAAACACTCAGGTAAATCATCTCAGCACTGATGTCCTGTATACTGATTCCGCTATCTCTATCCTTGATAAAATGGTTACTGCTTTCCATCGCGTCTTTGATCCATTGTTTGGCTTGGTCCAAATCTGCTTTCCGATCGATATGGAGAACAAAACTTGTCTTGCTGTATTCTTGGGATAAGGTCCAATTGACAACCCTTCCCGACAGCAAATCGCCATTTGGAATAATGACATCTGCACCATCACCTGTTTTTAAAACACTGGCGCGTATACCGATTTCCTTGACGCGTCCTTTTTTGTCGGCAAGCTCAATTTGATCACCAACGCGAAACGGCTTATCAAAAACCAAAATTATGCCCGAGACAAAATTATTGATGATATTCTGCATGCCGAGTCCGATACCAACACTCAATGCGCCAATCACGACCGTAAGTTTGTCCAAACTCATACCCAGGGCCGAGATGGCCATAAAGAAACCGATCAGAATAATGGCCAAGCGAAAGAGCGGAAATAAGGTCATCTTCTGATTATAGACCTGGCTGAGCTGACCGTCTTCACCACCAAGAACGATCAAACTGATATTTTTCTGAAACCAATTGGCCACCAATAGCAGTAAAACCGCTACACCAAGATTTCCTAAGGTAAAAGAGATGCTGCCGATACTGCGTACTTTTCCGAAGAATGTTTCGCTCAATGCCAATAAACTTTCAATAAACTGTAAGTTATTTGCCAGCACAATGATCGCCAAAAGCACACAGACAATACGCAGAATTTCGGTGATGATAGCCAATGTGCGCTGCTCGTTGAAACGCATCCAAAAACCGGAAGTCAGCCGATCTTTTTTAAACTGATTGCGGACATCCGCCTTAATCATATCCGAAAAATACTGCAGTGTAAAAGACTGCACCAGCCCCACAGCACAGGCAATACTAAAACTACGTGAATGCTCCACATGCCCGATAATATTCAGCGTAATTGCCGTCACGTTGAGTATAGCAAAAATCACATAAATAAAATTACTGATATAACCCGGACTATCCGCATTCTTTATACGCCGTTTCGTATAACTGACCAATCCTAAAGCAATCAAATTGAAGGCAATACAAACGATACGTAAAAACAGGTCATCGCTTACGATCATATTGACAAATACATCCAGGATATAAAATACAATAAGGATAATGGCAATTTTACGCTGCAATCCACTCATGCGATGCCTGAGCAAAAACATGAAGATTAACATGATGACCAATTGGGAAGCCTGCAAAATGAAACTTGGTGTAAAGAAGTTTACAAAAGGCAACAGTGTCAGGAGAAAAATAATGGTTTTCCCAACGATCGCATCAATCGCAAGTTTATGTTCAGGATCATTTTGCCGAAGGATATAAGACACCCGTACAATCCAGTAGCAATACCCCAATCCCAGTACAATCAACAGGATACGGCTCGCCCAATCTGTCCGATTCACATATTTGTCTATCGACTTATTGTTACTGTAATTACTCCGGATATTATTTAAGATCACATCTTTAGAGATGGCTGCCGTATTGGCTTTCCATATCGAACTTTTAGCGGTCACGGAATCGGCTTTTTTGTTTCCGCTTTTCATTTCGTGAACGGTTTCGATCCGAATCAGATGACGTTGATTTTTAGCAATAAGTTCATCAATCGTCCGATTGATCGCCTCCAGCGAATCTTGTTTTGCAGCTAGTTTAAGCTGCGCATTGTCGAGATATTGATACGCTCTACTGTGATTATTGGCACTGATATCATAGCGGTTGATCAGCGTCTTGATCTGATCTGCTGTCACATTGAGGCTATTGGAATAATTGCTGATACTGCCTTTAATAGACTTCAGCTGGCTGATTTCTTCATGGATACTATTTTTTACTAAAGCAATACTATCGTTAGCCGATCCAGCATTCGTTGTCAAGTAGCCATTGGATTTTTCATTCAGCTGCGCGATAAGCTCGGCCATGGAAGCCGTACGAATATTGGATAAAAAGTTTAGATTTACTTTGCGCAGATCATTTCGTAGCTCATTCCGCAGTGAGTCATTTCCAACGCGTGTCGAATCCACATTCGACCGTCTACTTAGGCTGCTATGGTTCGCCGTGCGATCGCCTATCTGATTCTTCCGAACCTGAACGGAGTCCTGTGCAAATCCGTGCAGCTGAAAAGTCAAGAGACTTAAGACAAAAATAAAATGCTTGACAATGCCCAATTTCATACTTCTAATTTTGTTGATTTTCTTTCCTGGCAATAGGTAGTCAAATGCCATGGAAACTACAAATTGCAAAGAAAGGACCAAAGGTTTTTCTCCGACAAAAATAAATTATCTCCTGTTAAAATCGAATAGCATCGGAGAGTTTTAGTTCTTCCAGCCGTTTTATTTTATCATCACGATAAAATAAATTCATCGTCTCAAAAGGAATCAACTTCAAGTCTTTATTGACGATGTGGACACAAGATTTCTTAACAGCACGAACATCAAAATCGTAGGCGTCCATAAAATTCATAATGATAATGCGGAAAAGATTGTCGTAATCAAGATCAGGTGCGCACACTTCTGGCAAACAGCAAAGTAACTGGTTTACTTTTGGCTTTACCTTATCCACCGAAATTCCGGTGCTAAATATATCCAGCAATTGCATCTGAACACCTTTGTCCTGTTCATAGACAATGGTATTGCGCGATTGGTTATTTAATAAAATAGCCGGATCAATATGCCGGGTCAAGGGTATCCGCTCATCGCCTATCTTCAGGATATAACCCATCGCCAACGCATCAGGATTACAAGGAACAGGGATAATATCATGTGGATCCAATAGGGAATATTGATTCAGAATTTCCTGACGCACCTCGGTCAGTGTCATTTTATGCTGCTGTGCATCGGTCGCATTTCGCCCGGCAATTTCCACCGGTTGAAAAGTTACCCCGCGTACACATCGCTGTTGTAAAGCGTACTCCAAGATTTCACCAATTTCATCATCATTGGTTCCCTTTTCTAAGACCACAACCAATGTTGTACTCAGATTGAGCGCATTTAATTTGTCAATGGCCTTTTTTCGGACATCCGTGAGATCTTTGCCCCGAAACTTTTCGAGCACGGATGGGCGAAAAGAATCAAACTGGAGATAGATTTCAAATTCAGGCGCATAGGTGGCGAGTTGCTCAGCAAAACCAGGATCATTGGCAATTCGGATACCATTCGTATTGAGCATGAGATGCTTAATAGGTTTTGTCTTCGCAATGTCTAAAATCTTAAAAAAATCAGGGTGTATGGTTGGCTCTCCACCGCTGATCTGAACCACATCTGGTTCACCCTCACTTTCGACGATTTTGTCAAACATCTGTTCAATCTCTTCCAGCGAGCGATGTCGTCCGTAGTGGGGCGACGACATGGCGTAACAAGTTGGGCAGGTCAAATTACAACGGTCGGTCACCTCAACAATGGACAGGCAGCTATGCTGCTCGTGATCTAAACATAAACCGCAATCGTATGGGCAGCCATAATGTACTTCGTTGTCAAATTTCAACGGTGTTTCGGAGGCTTTATTATAATTCCGAATGTTCTTATAATAGTCAACATCCGTCGCAATCAGCGTTTTGAAAAAACCATGATCGGGACAGTTTTTGGTCATAAATACCTGTTCATCCTCGATAATAATCTTGGCACCCACACGCGAAAGGCATGTTGGACATAGGCTAATGGTATAATCGTAGTACGTATAGTTTCTTACTGGCATCGTTCTGATTTCTAGTTCATAAAGGTAAGTCCGCAGGCAAGCCCTCCTGCCAGCATTGCTCCAATTCCGCCCAACAATACTTTAAGCCAGGGATTGACATTAAACTTCGACTCCTTATTACCTGCTTTAATAATCGAGCCGATAATAATAACCAAAAGTGCAATGCCAATCACAATAGCACCTATAGTAAGAAGAAAAAGTCCCAACATCGCGGTACTTTCCGATCCAAATGATCCTTCAAGCAAATACATGATTCCTATTTTTTGATTAAACGTTCATTTTTTAATAAATAAATATAATAAATTATCACCACGATGCAGGTAATTTGTATGGTACTTAGCCCCAAAAGTATAATTGCCCGTGGCTTAATAAAGTCCAAAAGGAAACGAAAACTAAAATAACTAAGCATAAAAAGCTGAAACAACACACCATTTCGATAATTGTATCGTCGTTTAAAAAGTTGGAGCGTTACAAATAAAAGCAGCAAAAATGCGATTTCATACAGCGCAACTGGATGCCGTTTGTAGGCATCGCCCAAGTACATCCCCAATGGAGAGGTAGTGGGTAAACCGTAGGTCTGCTCGAATACACCCGTGTAAAAACATCCTATCCTGCCAATGACAATTGCGGTAATTAAAGGAAAGACCATCCGATCCCCGGTACTTTCTTTTTTACCCATGATCTTTTTCATCCCTTCTACAGCAACCAAACCTCCTGCCAAACCACCGATTATCGTATTATTCACCCAGATGTAGGTCCATTTATGTGTCGCATTGAGCAACTCAGCCGGACGCTCGAGGGACCCGATAATATGCGAGCCGATTAAAGCGCCTAAGCCGGCAGCAATAACAATAAGAAGTGAATTGGTATGCCCTAAACTTTCCTCATCCTTCCACTTGAGCAGTTGGTAATAACGCATCCCTATAAACATCCCCAACCCTTCCATAAAAGGATGTAAGAGAAATGTTTTTCCAAACAAATCTATCGTAACCGGAAATTCAATTAGCACAAGCATAAACAAGTATACGAAAGACGATCAACAAAATGATAAACAAAATTGCTCACCAAGCAGACAGGACGCCAGCATTTAAAAACCAAAAAAGCCAGTCCGAGAAATGGACTGGCTTAAGAATAATTATTTTACGACAGCTATTAAAGCTGATTGCTATACACAAACCGTATTTCCTCACGGAGGTTATAACGCGAAGCCATCACTTCGCCATAGGCGCCTGCAGAACGAATGGCAATTAAGTCGCCACGTTTTGAGACCGGAAGTGGCACTTCCTTACCAAAACAATCTGAAGATTCACAGATCGGTCCAACCACATCATAGTTAATGGATTCTACAGTGTCCACCGCACTGATATTCTCAATTTTATGATAGGCCTGATACAAGGCCGGGCGCATTAATTCAGTCATTCCGGCATCCAATACCAAGAAATTCTTCTTGACACCATTTTTGACATACAAGACACGGCTTACCAAGCTTCCGCATTGCGCAACCAAAGCCCGTCCCAATTCAAAGTGCACTTCTTGCTGTGCTGTACGCTCCAGGAAGCGGTCGAAAATATCAAAATAGGCTTCAAAATCGGGAATTGTATTCCCATCCGGATTTTTATAATCTATCCCCAATCCGCCACCGACATTCAATACACGGATTTGTGTACCGCGTTCTTCAAACCAGTTTTTCCATTCATTGACTTTCACACACAGGCTTTTGAATACGGTCATATCCGTAATCTGTGAACCGACGTGAAAATGAAGACCTACCAATTCAATAGACTCACATTTTTTAAGCACGGCTGCACATTTTTCCAAATCGGCATTGGGCACACCAAATTTGTTTTCATCAAGCCCTGTTGTAATATAATGATGGGTATGTGCATCCACGTTTGGATTGATCCGTAAAGCTACATTCGCTTTTACACCTTTCTTTGAGGCAAGCTCATTGATGACCTCAAGCTCCTGAATGGATTCAACATTAAACGCGAAGATATTTTGATCGAGCGCGTAATTGATTTCCTTATCGGATTTACCAACTCCTGCAAAAGTAACTTTTTTGGAATCAAAGCCACATTCAATGGCTTTCTTCACCTCATTGCCGCTCACACAATCCGCACCAAAGCCGACCGCTTGAATCGCCTTCAATAACTCGTCATTAAAATTGGCCTTTAATGCATAATGAACATGAAATCCCCGTTTGTGCGAAGCAGCATGCGCAGCCTCCAGGGTCTTGTTTAACACATGCAGATCATAATAATAAAACGGCGTTTCTTTCTCTGCAAACTTCGCCGCGATACCTGTATTTATCATATAAAAACCTAATTCTTAAAATAAACGATTGTGCAATGAACGTAATGCTTCAGTTTTATGATCTGAATTCAATAGAATAGAGACGTTAAAGTCTGAACCACCGTAAGAAATCATACGAACTGGAAGGTGTTTTACAGCATCAAGTACGCGAGCGGCATAGCCATGGCTATTCAAACCAAAATCCCCTACAACGCATACAATGGTCTGATCACCATCCACTGTTACTGAACCAAAATCTTCCACTTCTTTGATAATATCCGCCAAATTTGTGGTATCATCAATCGTCAAAGACACCGCCACTTCCGAAGTTGTGATCATATCGATTGGTGTTTTATAACGCTCGAATATTTCAAAGACACGGCGCAGGAAACCGTAGGCAAGTAGCATTCTCGACGAATGGATATGAATTGCTGTGATACCGTCTTTCGCTGCTATAGCACGAATACAACCTTTCTGCGCACCGTCTTTACTGATCAATGTCCCTTTTGCATTGGGTTCCATCGTATTCAACAACCGAACTGGAACGTTATATTTTTGCGCTGGGAACACCGATTGTGGATGTAAGATTTTAGCACCAAAATAAGCCAGCTCCGCAGCTTCATCAAAGCTTAGATGTGCAATCGGTGTGGTTCCTTTGACAACACGGGGATCATTGTTGTGCATCCCGTCGATGTCAGTCCAGATCTGAACTTCCTCGGCACGGATTGCTGCCCCGATCAAGGAAGCCGTATAATCTGAACCTCCACGGCGCAAATTATCAATTTCACCAAAAGAATTACGGCAAATAAAACCTTGCGTGATAAATAGGGTATTTTCTGGACTCTGGGCCAAAATATGGCTTAGCTTTTCGCCAATGTAATCAACCATAGGCTCATTGTCTTCATCAATTTTCATAAAGTCCAGGGCTGGCAACAGCACGGATTTTACGCCAATTTCATTCAGGTAAAAATGCCATAAAGCGGTAGACATCAATTCGCCCTGTGCTAAAATAACTTTCTCCTCGATGGGTGTAAACAATTCGTTGGCCAAGGTAGAAATCAGGTTAAAATGGTAATCGATCAATTCTTTACCATTTTTATATCCCTGTTCAGTACTGAAAAGTTCTTTAATAAGGTCTTCGTACTTATCCTTATGCTTCTTGACCAACTCTTTAGCTTCGTCCTTCTTACCTGCTGTGTAAGCTTGACCGATTTCAACCAAAGCATTTGTCGTTCCAGCAACTGCGGACAACACGACGATCTGACGTTCAGCAGGGTTTACAATATCCAACAACCCTTTGATACGTGCTGCACTCCCCACGGAAGTACCACCAAATTTTAAAACTTTCATACTGAAGTTACAATTATTAAATTTCTGTGTGCCAATATAGGCAATTCATGAATTTATATTAAAAAAAATGCGGCACAAAATCATGAAAGTTTTGTGCCGCATATCTGATATGTTATGCGGAAGAATTACTTCTTCAAGTTTTCGATCAGTAGACCGGCCAATTCTTCGCCGATTCTTTCTTGAGCTTCATTAGTTGCCGCTCCAATATGTGGCGTCAATGAAATTTTCGGATGTTTCAAAATCTCCTCACGTGGAGTAGGTTCGTTGTCGAATACATCTAAACCAGCAAATGCTACCTTGCCCGAATCCAATGCTTTCACCAATTCCAACTCATCAATAACGCCACCTCTAGAAGCATTGACTAAGCCTACACCATCTTTCAATAATGGGAACTCTGCAGCTCCAATCGCTGGTTTATCCAAAAATGGAACGTGTAAAGAGATAAAATCTGAAACTTTCAATAGCTCGTCCATCTCCACTTGTTGAATAGGCACGTCAACCTGGATACCACCTGAAAGTGTTATGGTCAACGCTTTTGGTCCTTCGAACAAATCCGTATAAACCACATCCATCCCTAGACCAATGGCGATTTTGGCAACTTCACGACCGATACGGCCAAATCCAACGATACCGATCGTCTTACCACGAAGCTCCGTACCGGCACCATAAGCTTTTTTAAGGGCGCCAAATTTTGTGTTGCCCTCAACTGGCATTTTTCTGTTGGCATCGTATAAGAAGCGGACACCATTCAATAGGTGAGCAAACACCAGCTCAGCAACGGATAGCGAAGATGCCGCCGGGGTATTGACAACAGCGATGCCTTTTGAACGGGCATATTCTACGTCAATATTATCCATGCCTACTCCACCACGGCCGATAACTTTCAAATTAGGGCAGCCATCAATCAGGGCCTGACGCACTTTAGTTGCGCTACGTACCGTGATTGCGTCATAAGCAAGAAGCTTTTCTGGAAGCTCTTCTTGTGGAATATGTGTTGTATCTACACTATGACCGGCATCTTCCAGCATTTTTTTTCCTAGTGGATCGATACCGTCATTCGCTAATATTTTCATCTTTATAATTCGTTTTTAAAGGTAGCAGTACCATTCAACTCATTGGAAGATCCAATCCCGTGAATACGATACGACCTTTATAATTCGTAATCTAACTAATTATTTATTCGTCAACTGTTAAATTTCAGCAACATGCATGCAGCCTTAGGCTGTATGCGTGTCCTCAAATTCTTTCATGGCATCAATCAACGCATTTACGCTGCTCAATGGTAAAGCATTGTAGATTGAAGCTCTAAATCCACCGACAGAACGGTGACCTTTGATGCCAATCAAATTACGTTCTTTCGCCAAAGCCAAAAATTCAGCTTCCAACTCTGGTGTATCCATCACAAAAGTAACATTCATGCGTGAACGGTCTTCTACAGCAGCAGTACCTTTGAATAATGGGTTGCGATCGATTTCATCGTATAAAGCACGTGCTTTGATGATATTCTCTTGTTCCAATACCGAAACACCGCCTTTTGCTTTTAACCAACGAAGGTTTAACATCGAAACAAAAATCGAATATACCGGTGGTGTATTGTACATTGAACCACCGTTAATATGCAATTGATAATCCAACATCGATGGAAGAATACGTCCTGATTTACCTAAGATATCATCTTTAACAATCACGAGTGTAACACCTGCAGGTCCCATATTTTTTTGAGCACCAGCATAAATCAAATCATAGTCAGCAACGTTGATCTCACGTGAAAAAATATCAGAAGACATGTCAACCACCACTGGCAATGCGGTTTCGGGTTTATCAAAAACCTCCGTACCGTAAATGGTATTGTTGGCTGTATAATGAAAATATGCCGCATCTGTTGGGATGGCATATCCCTTAGGGATATAGGAATAATTTTTATCAATCGACGAAGCTACAACATCTACCGTACCGAATTTTTTAGCTTCTTTTAATGCTTTTGTAGCCCATACACCCGTATCCAAATAAGCAGCCTTACCGCCTTCAGTTAAAAGATTCAACGGCACCATTGCAAATTGCAAACTTGCCCCTCCTTGAAGGAAAAGAATCGAATATCCCTGAGGTACTGCCAATAACTCGCGTACTAATTGTGTGGCTTCATCTATCACTGCTTCAAACTCTTTGGAACGGTGAGAGATCTCTAAAATTGATAAACCGGTGTTGTTAAAATCAATTACAGCTTCTGAGGCTTGTTGAAATACTTCCTTTGGCAGAATACATGGACCTGCTCCAAAATTATGTTTCATTGATGTTATAGTTTGTTTGATTGCTATTTTTTAACCCTAGCTAAGCAATCCGTTGTTTAAAAACCAAAGGTAAAATAAAATTATATATTTTTCAACTAATCTGTTTTTTTATTGAAAATTTATAAAATTCTAAATGATTTCAATAAAAAGATCGCACAACAAACAGCTAATTCAATACAAAAAACATCAAATAAGCAACACTTTCCATGCCATATCTACCTGATTATCTTGCAAATACTCCTTAGCCTTGAGCTGAAGATGGGTATTACGAGAAGATTGATCACCAATAAAGGCATTTAGCAATTCGTAAATTTCAGGGAGACTCGTTATATCATCTACCTCCTGTGGCGTGGGTAAACGGTCGACCTGAGCCAACTTCATTTTTTCGTTCTCCGTAAAAACGGTCGATTCCTTTATAAAAAGTGGCAGCTGATTGTAATCCATAAAAAAGCAGAAATTTTATTCAAATTTCTGCTTAATATCTCAGAAAATAAAATTCTTATATTTTTTCAATAATTCGATCTGCAAATTCGCTTGTTTTGACCAAGGTCGCATCATCCATCAAATTGTAAAAATCCACCGTCACCGTTTTAGCCAATATCGTTTCTCCTAAGGCCTTAACAATTGCCGCCGCCGCTTCGGTCCAGCCGAGGTATTCGAATAGCATAACACCGCTTAAAATAACCGACGAAGGATTCATGGTATTGGTATTTGCAAAGCGAGGTGCAGTACCATGGGTGGCTTCAAAGACAGCATGCCCGGTTTTAAAATTGATATTAGCGCCCGGTGCGATCCCTATACCGCCAACCATTGCTGCCAGCGCATCAGAAATATAATCACCGTTCAGATTCAACGTTGCTACAACAGAAAAATCCCGTGGATTCAGCAGGATCTGCTGTAAAAAGTTGTCGGCAATCATGTCTTTAATCAAAATTTTACCGGAATCTAAGGCCACTTTTTGTTCTTGATTGGCAACCTCCACACCCTTTTCTTCTTTCGTTCGCTCCCACTGTCCCCACGTATAGGTTTTGTCGGCAAATTCCGTTTCAGCAACCTCATAACCCCAAATCTTAAAAGCCCCCTCCGTAAATTTCATGATATTTCCTTTGTGAACAATCGTCACGGAAGGCAAGTTGTGATCAATAGCATGTTCTATCGCTGCACGGACTAATCTTTTGGATCCCTCTTCAGAAACCAGTTTGACACCGACGCCTGTCGTGGCCGAAAAATTGTAATCAATATCAAGCTCATCATGCAAGAAATCCTGGAATCTGTTGGCTTCAGCTGTTCCTGCCTGAAACTCTATTCCAGCATAAATATCTTCGGTATTTTCGCGAAAAATCACCATATCCACATACTCGGGATGTTTGACTGGCGAAGGTACACCCTCAAACCATTTTGTCGGGCGTTGACATACATAGAGATCCAAATCCTTACGCAACGCAACATTCAACGAACGGATTCCCCCGCCTACTGGCGTGGTGAGCGGCCCTTTGATTCCAACCAGGTACTCTTTTAATACATTCAACGTATCTTTTGGTAGCCATTCGCCTGTTTCGTTGAAAGCTTTCTCACCTGCCAACACCTCCTTCCATGTTATTTTCCGTTGTCCGCCGTACGTTTTCTCCACCGCCTGATCAAAAACACGCACTGCCGCATGCCAGAGGTCAGGACCAATGCCGTCGCCGATAATAAAAGGAATTGTTGGAAAATCTGGAACCTGTAAAGTTCCTTCACTTGACATTGTAATCTTATTTGACATAACCTTCAATTTTAACGGACAATAACTATCCCTTATTAAACATATTTCCGATTTCTTTGCTAATTTTTCTAAAGATTGGTGCAGCTTCAACATCTTCATATTCGTCGATGTGCGCATTTTCCACTCTACTAGGAAACACTAAAACAAGATTTTCGTTTGCATAAATACGATCTAATTTCTTTGCTACTCCATCCAGCGAATCCCGATAGGAAACTTCTCCATTTCTAGCCGACACAAAAATAAACATCGCATCCTCCTCCTTAAATGCTTTAAGGCCCTGTAAATTGTCCCAGTTGTCGTAATGTTTGAATGTGACAGGAACAGAATTTTTCAATTCGACGAGATGTTCTTCAATGGCAGCGGCAGAACGTGTATCAACCACAAAAGTGATAGACAGGGATAATTCCTGGGCAAACTTAACTACCTTCTCCAGCCAGTATTCGAAACCAAATTCCGCCTCGCACATCGGTGGTGCAAAAACGACAATCGACTTATTCGAAATAAAAGGTTTTTTAAAATGACATAACATCACATTAGCCGAGGTTCTATTTAAAATACTTTCCGTTTTCTCCCCGACAAACTTATCCATAAAATTGGCCGCACTTGGCCAGCCCAAAACAATACAATTGGCAGAAACCTCTTTTGCCGAACGTGCAACCCCGCTGGCAATGTTTAAATCTATTGTAGCACTTATATTCACATTTGTTTCACTACCCGAAGCATACCTGACCATATTGTCCAGGTTCTTCCGTGCTTTGGACATGTTTAATTGTGCCTGTTCATTATCTTTCACAACGGACACAATATTGACAGGATAGGAACATTTCTTGCTTTTAATATAGGTTGAAAAATCCAGAATCGGCTCCATATTATCCATATTAGCGATAGAAATCAAGATGTTTTCATCTTTTTCCTTTACCACATCGGTATGTTCTTCGTCCTGTTCGCCATCCATAACCACTTTACGTGAGGCATTTCCCGTCACCACCGTGGCGACAATGCAGGTCACCAAAATCAGCAGAATCGTACCATTGAGCACATTCTCATCGATAATGCCGTTCTTATGTCCAACCATAATAACGGCCAGTGTTGCCGCAGCATGTGCACTACTTAAACCAAATATTAGGTTACGTTGACCACGGCTGTATTTAAAAACAATCTGTGTCAGCCAGGCGGCCACATATTTTCCGACGATAGCCACAACGGTCAGTGTTCCGGCAATAATAAGGGCCTGCGGCCCTTTCAAGATCACGCTGACATCGACAATCATGCCCACAGATATCAAGAAGAAAGGAATAAAAATCGCATTACCGATAAACTCGATCCGATTCATCAAAGCCGAAGAATGTGGAATCAGTTTATTGAGGGCCAGACCGGCAACGAAAGCCCCAATAATCGGCTCAAGGCCGGCAATTTCTGCCAAAAATGCCGCAAAAAACACAACCGAGAGAACGAAGATATAATTGGACGTCTTCTCACTCCCCAAGCGCTCAAAAAACCATTTCGCGATCCTCGGAATAACACCAAACATGATAAACAGAAAGATAGCAAAGGAAATCGTCAGGGTAATCCAAAATTCATTACCTATATTTCCCTGAGAAACGCCAGTAATTACAGCAAGAATAATCAGCACGGCCGTATCGGTCAGGATTGTTCCACCGATCGTAATCGCAACAGCCTCCATTTTTGAAATACCATAGCTATTGACGATGGGATAAGAAACCAGCGTATGGGTAGCAAACATGCTTGATATCAACAAACTCGGCAAAACACCGTAACCCAATAAAAAGTGACAAACGGGATAGCCAATACTGATCGGCACGATGAATGTCAAGAAGCCAAAGAGCAAGCTCTTATTTTTTGTCTTTTTAAATTCATTCATGTCCAACTCGAGCCCGGCAATAAACATGATATAGAGCAGGCCTATTGTTGAAAAAAGCGTTATGGCCGAGTTTTTTTCCAGCCAATTTAGTCCATGCGGTCCAATAATAACGCCGGATATAATTAATCCTATAATCCCCGGAACCTTAATCGGTCGCAGTACAATCGGTGATAACAGGATAATAAAAAGTACCAGTGAAAATATAAGTACAGGATTTTGTAAAGGTGCTTCGAAGGCGTGGGAAATATGCTCAAAAGTTTTATTCATATGTGCTTGTATACTAGCCGTAAAATATAAATACTTATTTTTCTATACAGCTCGAAAAATAGTTAACAGCACTAAAAATACGATTTTTTAAAGAAAGCGAAGCCTAAAAAGAGTGTTACTTAAAAGAAATGGCTTTAATCGGACTAATTTTGGTAATTAGCATTGACGGAATAAATAAAGAGATCATTCCGATAAACACAACAGCCAAATTGACAAGAATCACATCAGACCATTGAAGTTGAACGGCCACATAGGAGATATAGTAGGTCTTCTCATCCAATTTAAAGAAATGGGTAAAATCCTGAAAAAAGTAAAAACCGAGGCCAATAAGATTACCGATTAACAATCCGAGGCCGATCAGGTACAAGGCACTGTACATGAAAACACGGCGAATTCCGGCATTGTGATACCCCAAAGCCTTTAAAATACCGATCATTGAAGTCCGCTCAAGAATGGTGATCAGCAAGGCGGAAATCATATTGATAATAGCTACCACCGTCATCAGTATAAAAATGATTTTGGTGTTCATATCCAGCAGTTCCAGCCATTGAAAAATATCGGGAACCTGATCCTTGATATTGATTGCCTGCATATCGATAGGCAACAGGTCTTCAACCTTGTTTGTTGTCCGTTCGAGCTGACTAAAATCTTTGATCCGAATCTCATAGCCCCCTACCTCATGATCATCGAGGTTGCTCAGTTTGCGGATGACATTGAGAGACCCGATCACATAGACCTTATCTAATTCTTCAGAGCCTGTATTAAAAATGCCCTTAATGACAAATTTACGTTTGCGTATAGGATCCTGCACGAAATACATAATAAAATCGTCACCGACTTTTAAGAGCAATCGATCTGCGAGATACTTAGAGACTAAAATCTGATTATCGGCATTATCCGATTTAAAGTCTATCATATTCCCTTCCACCAGCATACCTTGAAACGGCTGCTGATTATACAATGAATCGATACCCTTGAGAACCACGCCTTCCACTTCATTGTTGACATTGATGATTCCGGCCTTGGTTGCAAAGGAACTGATGGAATTGACTTGAGGAATTGCCAATATGGACTTGCGGACCTCCGGTGCAAGTGTTATGGGCGAATTTTCGTAAGACTTATTCAGGTCGTAACGTAAAACCAATACATCGGCAAAAAAACTCCGTTGCTTACTGATAATCTCTCCCTTAAATCCGCGCAATACCGCAATAGATATAATAATCGCTGCAATAGCAAGAGCAATGGCACCAATAGTCACCCGAACGATCAATTTTGAGAACGTTCTTTTTCCAGAAAATGCGATCCGATTTGCTAAAAAATAAGGAAAATTCAAGCTTTCAATATATTTATGTAACTTCGCAAAGTTATAAAAATTTGTTATTTACAAAACTGAAATGACAAATTATTAGGTGTTTTTCAGTAGGCTATTCAACGAGGAGGCCCCTGCACTGGTTTAAAGAGTTTTATAAAAATTTTCAAGTATTATGCGTATTATTTTCATGGGTACTCCCGATTTTGCTGTAGCTTCACTTGAAGCACTGATTCAGTCTGGCGAACAAGTTGTCGCTGTGGTTACTGTACCGGATAAACCTGCAGGACGCGGACAAAAAATACATGAATCTGCGGTGAAAATATTTGCTAAACAACATAACATCCCAGTTCTTCAACCCGTGAAACTTCGCGATGAAGCATTTCTGAATGACCTCAAAAGTTTTCAGGCGGACCTACAGGTTGTGGTGGCATTTCGTATGCTACCTGAGATCGTCTGGAATATGCCTAAATTTGGAACGATCAACGTCCATGCCTCACTCCTTCCACAATACCGGGGTGCAGCACCGATAAATCATGCCATCATCAATGGAGAGAAAGAATCGGGCGTAACGACATTTTTACTACAGCACGAAATCGATACGGGAAACATCTTATTGTCGAAGAAAGTTGCCATCAAAGAAACAGATAACGCCGGTGATCTTCACGATAACCTCATGGTGGCTGGAGCAGAAACGCTCCTTCAAACCATCCAGCAATTGAAGGCCGGAACCTTGCAGCCTAAACCTCAAGACGTCCTTCTCACCACGGAGCCGCTCAAACATGCACCAAAAATTTTCAAAGAAGACTGTAAAATAAACTGGGATCAGCCCACTGCGCAGGTTTATAACTTCATTCGCGGTTTAAGCCCTTATCCAGCGGCATTTACCCTCTTAAATGATAAGGTACTAAAAATCTATCGCGCAGAAAAAGAGCTTGCCCATACAGCTACAATACCGGGAACCGTAGAAACTGACAAGAAAAGTTTCTTAAAAATTGCGACACAAGACGGCTATATTGTCATTTCTGACCTTCAACTCGAAGGCAAAAAAAGAATGAATGTAGTCGATTTTTTAAAAGGCTATCGATTTTAACCTTTTTCATCACCACCATCATAATATTGCAGCAGATCACCAGGCTGGCAGTCTAGCGCTTTGCATATCGCTTCAAGAGTATCTAATCGCAATGCCTTCGCCTTTTGATTCTTGATGATTGAAAGATTGGAAAGGGTAATTCCGACGTTGTCACTCAATTGGTTAAGCGACATCTTTTTCTCTTTCATTATTTTATCCAAGTGAATTAAGATTGGCATAATATAATTTTTATTCTTTTAAATTTATTTAATGTCACTAATAAAACAAAAGATCCATCTTTTTGTTTTATCATAAAATTATCATTTTAAAATAAATTTGAGGAATGCATGGTGCATAATAAATCAGCTGCCGACGAGTTAAATTGTTTAGAACAATAAAAAAAATTAAACCTTTTAGCTCTTTAAATATCAAACAGTTGAATATTACAGCAACAGATAAGAGGAAAAAAAATATTAAAATGGAATAGTTTTTGATGATTAAAAATTGAAACTCAAAAAAGCCTAACTCATTAAATATGAGTGGCTAGATAATCAATTTTCCATTAATAATTCAAAAATTTTTCGTATTTTCGCAAACATTTCTTAGAGAGGAGAATTAATAAAAATTAATGAGACAGCTCAAAATTACACAATCTATCACCAATCGTGAGTCACAGTCTTTGGACAAATACTTACACGAAATTGGTAAAGTAGACTTAATTACAGCAGAAGAAGAAGTAGAATTAGCACAGCGTATCCGCGAAGGCGATCAAGTTGCCTTGGAAAAATTGACTAAAACCAACCTTCGTTTCGTAGTATCAGTAGCAAAACAATATCAAAATCAAGGTTTAACCTTAGGTGATTTAATCAATGAAGGTAACCTGGGCTTAATTAAAGCGGCTAAACGTTTTGACGAAACAAAGGGGTTTAAATTCATTTCTTATGCCGTTTGGTGGATTCGCCAATCTATTCTTCAAGCAATTGCTGAACAATCGCGTATCGTACGTCTGCCATTGAATCAAGTTGGTTCATTGAGCAAAATCAGTAAGGCTTTCTCAAAACTAGAACAAGAATACGAACGGGAACCATCTCCAGAAGAATTGGCGGATATCCTTGAAACTACAGTAGACAAGGTTTCGGATACGCTAAGCAACTCTGGCCGTCACGTATCTATGGACGCTCCCTTTGTTCAAGGTGAAGAAAACACACTTTTGGACGTTTTGGAGAACCATGATCCAGACACAGACAGTTCTTTGATTGATGAATCTCTGTCAGAAGAAATCAAACGATCATTGGCAACATTAACAGAAAGAGAACGTGAAATTATCGTGCTTTTCTTTGGCTTAGGTTCCAATCACCAATTGTCGTTAGAGGAAATCGGAGAAAAATTCAATTTAACACGTGAGCGCGTTCGTCAGATCAAAGATAAAGCTCTTCAACGTTTGAGACACACTTCAAGAAGCAAAATCTTAAAATCCTATTTGGGTTAACAAGAGATACTTATTAGACATTTTGGCAATCCCAATCAGAAATGGTTGGGATTTTTTGTTCCTAATTTTTTGGCCAATAAAAAAGGGTTGCCTACTACGCAGGCAACCCTTCTGTTTTCCAGGACTCCTGTTATTTAGAATCCGGCATCAAAATAAATTCAAAAAGTCGATCTCTTTTCAAATATTTTCCGGCAACATCCTGCACCGACTTCGAAGTTACCTTCTTCATATTGTCTATTCTACGTGTATATCGTGCAAGATCAAGATCATTCTGATAAGAACTTGATATATAATTCAGCCAATAACCATTTTCACGAAGATTTAACTCATTTTGTCGCTGCTGTTCTGCTAGGAACTTTTCGATATCTCCATTTTCAGGGCCTTTTTCCTGAATCTTTTTTACTTCATCCAAGGCCGAAGTGATTAAAGCATCAGCCTTATCTACTGCCGAACCAAAACCAATGGAGAAAGCATAACGTGCTTTTGGCAGCTTACTGAAGCTCGCCCGAGCGCCCACGCCGTAAACTCCACCTTCTTTTTCACGGAGTCTTTCCAACAATTTGATCGTCAACACACTCTCCAAGGCTTCCATATTCACATTTTCAATTTCATTATAGGTATAGTCCCCATAGTAGGCCAATTGCGTACTTGCCTTCTCCTCTTTGCCTTTATGAACAACTACGCGCTCGCCCTTGCTCGGCTCCAGAATATTTAAATCCTTGTAGCTTTCTCCTCTTTTAAGGGCCGGCAATGAAGCCAGGTAGGTTTCTAAATAAGGCTTGATCTGATTCTCGTCAAATGACCCCACAATTGTAAACACAAAATCCGAAGCATCAGCAAATCGTTCTTTGTAAATTGCCAAAGCACGCTCCCGATCAATTTTATTGATCGTTTCTACCGTTGGGTTTTGCCGGCGGACATTGTTGCCATAAAGCACTTCTTTCACTTTATCCGAGAATACATTATTTGGATTGCTCAACCTATTTTCCAAAGATCCTTTTGCCCGGGTCATGGTACTCTGGAAAATATCCTGATCCAATCGAGGCTCGGTAAAATAACCATAAATCAATTCAAAAGCATTCTTCAAGCCTTCTTTATCTGTACTACCTGAAATACCTTCGTAACGTTCGGAGATATACGGAGAGATGGAGACATCTTTTCCTGAAAGATACTTCGTAAGCTCAACGTTGTTCATTTGTCCAACGCCGCTTGCATCAATTAAAGAAGACGCATTGGAGGCTGAGAAGTAGTCTGCATCACTATAGCCTGATGTTCCACCCGGACTATACGCCATAATCTGTATCTCATCATTTTTAAAGTCCGTAGGCTTTAATATTACTTTCACACCATTGCTTAAGATCAATTCTTTCGCTTGAACGGCGTCAATACTTTTTGACGATACAACAGTGCCTTTTACGGGCTCTTTTGAAAGCAAGGGAAGATTGGAAACTTTATCTTCATATGCTGTCACGGGACTCTCTTCCACTGCCTTTACCCAGCCCATCACGGTAGACTCAGCGGGTAAGTTGGCCTTATCCTTTTCTGGCCCCATAACTAAAACATCGCGGTTCAGATCGGTATAATATTTTTTCACCAAACCATTCACTTCCGACAGTTTCAAGGTTGGTAACAGCTGTTTTGTCAAACGATAAGCGTTTTCATTACTTAAAGCCGGTTCATCATCAATAAAATAATTGAGATAACGGTTTACATAGCTATCCGACTTCTTTTTATCACGCTCGATAAATGACATCTCGTTACCCTTTTTCATATCGGCGATGGCACGATCCAACTCCGTCTGTGTAAAACCGTATTTTTGAATGCGCTCAAATTCGGTTAACATCGCTTTAAATCCGGATTCCAACTCGCCTGGTTTAGGCACTACCAACAATGAAAAAGTATTAAGGTTAGCAACAAAATCGCTGATACTTCCACCTGCCTGCATAAAAGGAGGGTTCGGTTGTTGCATCAATTCAGAAAAACGCCCCGCGATCATCTGATTGAACACATTCTTCAACAGCTCGTTTCTGTAATCTCCTACCGTGGAAACCTTTTCTTTTTCGCTTTTGATCAAAATCTGTGCAACAGTGTAGGGCAGTTCCGGATCTGAAATAGCCAAGAACTGGTTCTTGTTTAACAGATCGACCCGATATTTTTTACGCTCCAACGCTTTTTTGGGCATTTTCATATCGGAAAACAATACTTTCACCCTTTCTTCCATCTCCTTGGGATCAATATCTCCAACGATGATCAGGGCCTGTAAATCCGGGCGATACCAGTCTTCATGGAATTTGCGTATTTCTGTGTAGGGAAATGTTTTCAGTATCTGTTCAGTTCCGATCGGCAAACGTTTGGAGTAAAGGGAACCATTGAGCAACATCGGAAAGTATTGATCCTGTAAACGCTGCTGTACTCCTCTTCCACCTCGTTTTTCTTCGAGAATAACACCCCGTTCTTTATCAATTTCTTCGCCATCCAACAAAGCGTCCTGAGCCCAATCGCGCATTACCTGCAAACCATTTTTTAAAAGTTCAGGATCGTCAGAAGGAATGGGCAGCTGATAAACGGTCTGGTCAAAGCTGGTATAGGCATTGAGGTCCGATCCAAATCGAACCCCCGCTTTCTGCAGGTAGTTAACCAATTCATTCTTTGGAAAGTGCTTCAGGCCATTGAAGTTCATATGTTCTAAAAAATGGGCCAAACCAAGCTGTTTTTCATTTTCTAGAATAGAGCCGGCCTTCATACCCAAATACATGGTAACACGGCCTTTAGGCTCGCTATTTTTACGAATAAAGTATGTAAATCCATTTTTCAGTTTCCCTGTGATGACTTCATTGTCGAAGGGTAATTTTTGATTCAGCGCCAAACTATCTTGGGATAGAATCGTGCGCGCTTCCGCAGTTAATGTGGTTGGCATTTTTGCTTCTGCTATATAGAACGTAGCCGGTAATAGAAAAGCTAATGCGAGTGGTTTAATGAATTTCATACAAAAAATGTCTTTTTTCAGTTATTTTTGCTAATTGTTTTATATTAGGGTAAACGGAACAGGAGATCAATTGTCCCGATAAATCGTAAAATACAGATTAATACTTTTTTCATTATCCAAGGAGGAATCGGGACCCGCTATAAGGGAACGTCTCTTTGTATCACTTATAATCTGTAAAAATTCCACTTAAAAATACAGAATAACTTTCGAAAAGAACAACAGTTAATTGTAATTTTGTTGCAAATGGATTTTGAAAACTGGACTGATATAAAAAAAGAATTCGAACAATTCTTAAAGTTCGAAAGAGGCTTAAGCGTTAATTCAATTGATGCTTACTTAAATGACGTATCCAAATTTCAGATCTACTGCGAAGACAATCATTTGGTTTTAAATACTGTAACGAGAAAAAATATACAGGAGTTTTTGGCTTGGTTGCAGGAGTTTAATATTTCACCCTTCACACAATCCAGGCTGATCTCTGGCCTGAAGACTTTCTTTAGCTTTTTGATGATCGAGCATGAATTCGTCCACAATCCGACAGATCTTCTTCAGGCGCCACGCTTGGCACGCAAGCTGCCCAGCGTTTTGAGCATACATGAGATCGATCAATTGATCGCGGCAATCGATCTTTCTTCACCCGAGGGTGAGCGCAATAAAACGATCATCGAAATCTTATACGGATGCGGTCTCCGTGTTTCCGAACTTGTCACACTCAAGATATCGAACCTTTTTTTAGATGTTGAATTTATCAAAGTTGAGGGCAAGGGAAGCAAAGAACGCCTCATTCCAATTGGTCAACACGCCATTAAACACCTCCGTATCTACTTAGAAACGATCAGACCTCATATCAAGATTAAGGCCGGAAATGAAGATATTGTATTCCTCAACAGAAGAGGCGCCGCATTATCCCGGGTAATGATATTCCTGATCATCAAAGAACTTGCCTTAAAAATCGGTTTACAAAAAACCATCAGCCCACATACCTTTAGGCATAGTTTTGCATCACATTTAGTGGAAGGCGGGGCAGATCTAAGAGCTGTACAAGATATGCTCGGTCATGAAAGCATTACCACGACCGAAATATACACACACATCGATAGGGACTACCTTCATTCCGTTATTACGCAATATCATCCACGGTCGTGATGAATGTCCGATCACCTTTTGCCAGCTCGGCCATCCAAATGAACTATACTGCTTTATTCAGGGGCAATCGTGCTAGCCTCCTCTCATTCCACATTGCCCGCCCGATGCTAAGCATATATGGAAACTATTATAGCATTGACGTAAAAAAATAGAGAATTGACAAAAGCTAAACGCTAAAATACTGACGATAAGATGCCTTAAAAATTGATTGCTAAAAGATATAATTTTATCACAAAGATTGTTTGTAAGATCTAGAAAATAGTATATCTTTGCCAGACGTTCCCGTAGTTCAATGGATAGAATTTCAGATTCCGGTTCTGACGATGTGGGTTCGACCCCCGCCGGGAACACATCCTATTTAACAACAAAGACTATCCTAGGATAGTCTTTGTTGTTTAGAAGCTCTTTTGCAATAACTTGTGTTGCGAAGCCGTAAAAATATTCCGGAAGATGATATTGATTTCATGGTCAATGGCGGCCCCCGAAATTCCGGTGTGTGGATAGAGTCTTATCGTATTTGTTAAGATAGATTCCACAAAATCTCTACTTTGTATCCCTATCTGTTCATAAATCGCTGCATTATCATTTCCATCGTGAAGATTTTCCCAAGAAAGAGCGGCCAAATTCATGATTGCTTCCCTCCGATTAACATAATCTTGCTGAAATTCATCGAGTACCCTAAACGCTTCTTTACTTTCAGTCTTCTCCCATTTGGATTGATTGCTTTTTAACACAAATAGTTTTTCGATTAAATCCAAAAAGCGCTTATACATTCCCGTAAAGTTGGCCAGTAAAGTCAATTCCGCAAAAGGCATAAAGGGATATTGATACAACAGCTCGCGACGTGTACTTTTTGCCGCATCAATCTCAAAAGACTGCCTGCTATCAACGAGAACGTCTTCCAGCGAAAAAGAATGCGAAGCTGTAGCTTCCAATCCAAATGTATCCCAGTCATAGTGAATCAGTACATGATCCCGATCGACAAAAAATGATTTTATCAGCGGTTCACCTTTTTCGTCCAAAACGGGTTTTCCCGCCTCCTGAATTGCGGCATTTAATGTGAAGTGCGTTAAATGTGGCGCTCCGGTAGCATACCTCCAGAAACCACGGAGTCGATAGTGGTCCCCTTCACGCGTAGCAGTACCAGATGCCTGTCCACTACCTCCGAAACAAACCCGATCCGTTTCGAAAATTTGATTTCCTATAAGGGGATCAATAAAACCGACAAACAGATTTGCTCCTGAACATAAGGTTACTGTCCAGGCTAATCCCCCATCCCAATAAGCCAGATCAGCCAATAAACTGAGTCCTTCAGGTACACTTAACCCCAATCCACCTAATGCACGGGGAACCCAAATCTTAAACCACTTCCGACGGTAAATCAGCTGCAATTGTCCATCTGACAACGTTTTCTGCTGAATTCCTTTTGCCTGATTATCTTTCAGTATAGCGATATCTTCGCTATTGAATTGCATATCTTTCTTCACGTATTATTCTCCTCCAATTAAAATACCCACTAAATGCCATAACAAATAAAAATAACGTCAAGCCCGAATAAAGAAACAGCCCTTTATGGATCAGTAAAGGAATTGCCATCAGATTACTGATATTCAACAATATCCAGTTTTCTATCTTCCGCTTTGCCAATAACCACATCCCTGCCCAAGCTGTACAGGAAACTGCAGAATCCCAAAGCGGTACATCAGAATCTGTTAAGTGTACCAATCCGAAATAAAACAACAGAAAACCGACAGCACATATGCCACCTACTATCCACCATTCTTTCGGCTCACAGTGTGTTATGGGCGTAGCTACATCACGACTATATTTCCAATAGATCCAGCCATAGATGCTCATGATCAAGTAATAGAGATGTAGCAATATTTCGGCATATAGTTTCGCATGGAATAATACGTATACAGAAATTAAGATACCAATAATCCCAAAAATGTAATTGATCGATTTATTTTGCCGGGAAAACCAAACTTGTAAAACACCAAAAGATACCCCCAACCATTCCGCAATGGTGGCCTGTTGAATCTGTTTTACAAAAGCTTCGAAAATTGTTTCAGAAGTCATCGCCTTGTTTATTATATCGTGTCATTCATAATAAACCTATGGGAGAGAAACGGCTATTTTTTATTGAAATTAAATCCCTACGCCAGCATTACCTGGATCAGGTATATAAAAGCGATTGTACAAGGAGGTACAATCGCTTTTATTGGGTATAATCTCAGCCGAGAATGACCATGGTCATTCCAAGCACCCCATAAGTATATTTTCGGTCGAATTGATTATTCTATATCAATCAATTTCAACGCTTTGTGCGTACGCGTACGCGTTTCTTTACAAAGTTGCGCATCATCGTTCAATGATTTCCCGTGTGAAGGGATCATTTCACGTAGTTTTTTACGGTATTCATCTGATTTGGCACGTTCAGGGAAACATCTCTTCAACAGGCTGATCATAATAGCCACTGACGTCGAAGCTCCAGGAGAAGCTCCTAATAGCGCAGCAATAGAACCATCGGCACTAGAAACGACCTCTGTACCAAATTCTAAAATTCCACCTTTCTTTTCATCTTTCTTGATGACCTGAACACGTTGTCCTGCTTTCTCGATAACCCAATCCTCCAATTTAGCTGTAGGCATAAATTGTTTTAAAGACTCCAGTTTATCTTTTGGTGACTTCATGACTTCAGTAATAAGATACTTCGTCAACGGTAAGTTGTCAAGTCCGGCTGATAACATCGGACGGATATTGGACAATTTGATAGAAGCCGGTAAATCGAAGTAAGACCCCTGTTTCAAGAATTTAGTTGAGAAACCTGCATATGGTCCAAACAATAACGCTTGCTTGCCATCAATATAACGTGTATCTAAGTGCGGTACAGACATTGGCGGCGCACCGACAGAAGCTTTACCATACACCTTCGCATGGTGTGTATTAATGATCTCTTCATTCACACAACGCAGCCATTGGCCTCCCACCGGGAATCCGCCATAGCCTTTCGCTTCGGGTATTCCAGATTTTTCCAACAATAACAACGAGTGCCCACCGGCTCCAATAAATACAAATTTTGCCTTGATTTCTCTCTTTGTTCCTGTCTTTAAATCTTTGACTTCCACTTCCCAGCGACCGTCATCTTCACGTTCGATGTCAATTACTTCGTGGTTTAAGGAAATCGAAATATTTTCTTTATTTTCAAGATTAGCGATCAAATCACGTGTCAACGACCCAAAATTTACATCAGTGCCCAGATCCATTTTTGTCGCAGCGATTTTTTCGTCTGCCGCACGTCCTTCCATCATCAATGGAATCCACGATTTCAACAATGCTGTATCTTCGGTATATTCCATCCCTTTGAACAAGTTTTGGGTCGTTAGTGTTTCCCATCTTGTCTTTAGAAATTTAGCGTCTTTTTCACCAAAAACCGCACTCATGTGTGGAATACTACGGATAAAATTTTCAGGTTGGGCAATAATGCCTTTATCAACGAGGTAGGACCAAAATTGCTTAGAGACTTCAAATTGCTCGGCAATTTTCACTGCTTTATCAATCTTGACAGAACCATCTTTCTGTTCGGGGGTATAATTTAACTCGCATAAAGCAGAGTGACCCGTGCCAGCATTATTCCATGCGTCAGAACTTTCAGCAGCCACAACATCCAAACGCTCAAGAATTTCAATATTAACGTCTGGGCTTAATTCATTGATTAGAGTACCCAAAGTAGCACTCATAATACCGGCGCCGATCAGAACAACGTCAACTTCTTTATTTGATTTTTTGCTCATGTTTTTGTGATTGATGCAAATTTAATATAGTTTTTGGTAAACGTCCAAGTCTTTTGTCAAAAAACTGTACTTTTTAGAACCACTTATTCAAAAATACCATTGATTTATTAAAATAATCCTAAGTGAGCAATCGCTTACCGTAAAATTCTAAAAATGTTACCTTAAAACACTCCCCCACTCCAAGATAAACACCGGGTCAGCACACAATGTTTTTCTATTTTAAACCGTTATTTATCGAAAGATTTTGTGTTATAATATAGTTTTAACATTTTTGCAGAACGTCGATAGGCAATAGTGTACACGATGGCTAAAAAATAAGATCATTTATTCGCTCATACTATAGCATCGAGAAAAACACAAACACTGTGGCATTACCAAGATAAACCTAATGGAAGCGAGTTCATGTATCGTGTTGAATTCCAAGATCAGACGGGCTGTGAGCGAAAGAAAGCACGAGGAAAATGGTCATAAATGCCATAGTGTAATTAATTGAAGAACAAATAACTTATACAGATGAAAATACTTGAAGGAAAAATTGCTTTAGTAACAGGAGCATCAAAAGGAATCGGAAGGAAAATTGCAGAAGTGTTTGCACAACATGGTGCTAACGTCGCTTTTACGTATCTTTCTTCTGTCGAAAAAGGACAGGCGTTGGAGCAGGAGCTTCAGGCTTTTGGCACCAAAGTGATTGGTTATCGCTCTGACGCTTCAAAATTTGAAGAAGCAGAACAATTGATCAATGCGATCGTCGCTGATTTTGGCGGATTAGATATTGTTGTAAATAATGCTGGTATCACAAAAGACGGCCTGTTAATGCGTATGACCGAAGAGAATTGGGATGATGTACTAAATGTCAACTTAAAATCTGTCTTTAACGTTACAAAAGCTGCTTCAAAAATTATGATGAAAAACCGTAAAGGTTCATTTATCAATATGTCATCCGTTGTTGGCGTTCAAGGAAATGCTGGTCAGGCAAATTATGCTGCATCAAAAGCTGGTATCATTGGGTTCACAAAATCGGTCGCTAAAGAATTAGGTTCTCGTAATATCCGTGCAAACGTAGTTGCTCCAGGCTTTATACGTACCGAAATGACAGATGTACTGGATCCTAAAGTTGTGGCAGGATGGGAAGCTGGAATTCCATTGAAACGTGCTGGCCAACCAGAAGATGTTGCCAATGCATGTCTTTATTTAGCATCTGACTTATCGGCATACGTAACCGGACAGGTTCTTCCTGTTGATGGTGGTATGTTATAAAAAATAACAGGCTTAGGTCAAGTTTTCTTACCTTGACCTAAGCCTGTTCTCTAGTTATGTTTTACGACGATCCCGATCTATCTACCCCTCTAATCCGGTTATACTGGACAAAGACACTATACTGCTCCTTCTGTTTACAGAATTTTCTGTCTCCACATACCTGTATTATTAATAATACCAAACATCTTCAATAGGCTTCTGATAAGAAGGAATCTATAGATCGCCTCCAATATTTACAAATTTTCGTTAATTTTGTCGATCAAATTTAAATGCTATGGCGAACTGGAAGGATTTTTTTGAAATTAAAACCGAGGATGATTTTAATCAGCATTGTTTAGATACCTACCAATTCCAGAGCCAGCATTGTAAGGTTTATCGTGACTATATCAGCCTCCTCGGCAGAGAAAAAGACCTTATTCAGCACTATACGGATATTCCTTTTATGCCTATTGAATTTTTTAAGACGCAACAGGTTATTGCTGAAGGAATGGAGGCTGAAATCGTATTCTCGAGTTCGGGTACAACGGGTATGGTCACCTCAAAACATTTAGTCGCTGACCTCCGTATTTACGAACGCACTTTCCGTCGTATTTTTGAAGACTTCTATGGGCCACTGAGCCATATTGCCGTACTGGCCCTTCTACCCTCATACCTTGAAAGAAGCGGTTCATCTTTAATCTACATGATTGATGATCTCATGAAGCAAAGTGAGCAGCCTGAAAGCAATTATTTTCTCTATAACCACCAAGAGCTTTACGATACACTTGTGGCGCTCAAAAATAAAGGCACAAAAACAATCCTTTTCGGCGTAACGTACGCCCTACTCGACTTCATTGAACAATACGCCTTTGAATTTCCTGAACTGATTATTATGGAAACTGGCGGAATGAAAGGTAAGCGCAAGGAAATGGTCAAACAGGAAATCCATAAACTCCTGGAAGAAGCCTTTTCCGTCCATGGAATCCATTCGGAATATGGCATGACAGAATTACTCTCACAAGGTTATTCTTCAGGTCAGGGAATTTTCCATCTTCCCAAATGGATGAAAATCTTGATTCGCGACACCAATGATCCATTGAGCCTAATTCCCATGAATAAAACTGGTGGTATCAACGTTATCGACCTTGCGAATCGTTACTCGTGTTCATTTATAGCCACGCAGGATTTGGGTAAAGTATATCCAGATGGATCTTTTGAAATATTAGGACGTTTTGACCAAAGTGATATCAGGGGATGTAATTTGTTGGTTCAATAATGATCCAACATGATTCAGCACGGGTTTTGTGATGATCCTTTATATTCCCAAATAAATGAAAGCGTAGGTGGTGAAACACATAGGGCAATTAAATTAAAACACCTGTTCATGATGTGTGAACAGGTGTTTTTTCATTCGAAGTATGATCTTTATTTCAGACTCGGATCTTCAAAGGTGTTGCCCGATCGCATATCCCCCGAATCATATCCCTTTTTAAACCATTCCATACGTTGAGCGGACGTACCATGCGTAAATGATTCAGGAACAGCATAGCCCTGTGCCTCTGTCTGTAATTTATCATCTCCCACTGCTTCGGCAGCTTTCATACCGTCCATAATATCATTATAATCGATTTTTATATCGGTATATTCATTGAGATAATGCGCCCATACTCCAGCATAAAAATCAGCTTGCAGTTCGGTCATCACAGAGATCCGGTTATTTTCGCGTTCACTCATTTGCCCACGGGCCTGATTGGTCTTTGGTAATAAACCCACCAACTGTTGGATATGGTGTCCAACCTCATGGGCAATTACATACGCCATGGCGAACTCTCCCTTCGCCCCGAATTTATCCGACAGTTCTTTACTAAAGCTCAGATCCAGGTAAATCTTTTGATCGCCAGGACAATAAAAAGGTCCGTAAGAGGCCTGTCCCATGCCACAACCATCCGTTTGTGTACCACCATCATAAAAAACAAGGGTAGTAGGCGTATAACTCTTCTGCATCTGCTCTTTAAACAGCTTTGCCCAAACATCCTCTGTACTTTGGAGTACAGTCAAGGAGAATTCGGTTAGCCTTTTTTCTTCAGGATTCAGTTCACGTGGTTGCCCCGACTGTTCTGTCTGCGCCCCCATATTTTGGGCTTGCTGTAAGAGTTGCATCGGATCTCCACCCATCAAAAATCCAATGACCAAAACAATAATTCCACCAATTCCTCCTAAAGCAATTTTTCCACCACCCGACATTCCTCTGCGGTCTTCAAAATTACCACTTTGCTTTCCTCCTTGCCATTTCATAGTATTTCTATATTACAGTTAATAATCTTTTCTAATGTTGGATAAACACAAATTCGGTACCAATGTTCTACATGAAGTAGATTTATTTGAATAAAAAACTCATGCTACAATTTACATCATAGCTCGCTCATATCATAAATTTACCGGTAAGAAAAGATAGTCATTAGCAAAAACAATGCTTTAAAGGGACAAAAACAGGAGTTATTCCCTCAGTCGTGATATTCGTCATTGTACATCAAAACAAATTTGGCTAAGTTTGGGCTTTCAAAAAAACTGACATGAAATTAGAAGAACAATTACAAGCGAGAGCTGGCGGAAAATGTGAGCTGACAGGCGAAGATTCCACTTTAATTGCTTATACATTACCACCGGAAATAACATCAAATTTGGACAATACTTTACTGATTTCAGAAACATTGGTCAATCAGCTCAACAAAACGGAGCAATTAAATCCGGACGATTGGAAATTCCTTCCAAATGCAATGTGGTCCGAGAACCCATCGGTACAAATTGTATGTTGGCGTATGTTAAACCGACTAAAAAATGAAGGTTGGGCGTCTGAAGCATTGGATATTCTCTATTTAGACGATGAGACACTAGCTGAAGCTAAGAAAACTGGAGACCATGAAAATGACGGCTATGTTTCATTTCATGAAGATAGCATCGGGCAACGACTATTGGAGGGCGACACTGTTGTTCTGACAAAAACGCTTGATGTGAAAGGCTCCTCTTTAAAAGCGACTTTAGGTACCGTGGTTAAGAATATTCGACTTGTAGCAGACAATATCGAGCAAATTGAGGGAAAGATTGAAGGCCAAACCATCGTGATACTGACCAAATATCTCCGTAAACAAAATTAAAATAGACTTTTCGTCTAAATAATTAAGGCTTAAACTGGGGAACTCCCGTTTAAGCCTTAATTATTTAAATAGATACTAGTTGCCACTATTGCGGATAATTCCGCACAAATTCGAAACGATAGTTTGGATGTTGTTTGAGACTATCGATCAAGTCCGATAATAGCCGCTGCCCTTTTTTCGTTTGGTACATATTGTCATGAGTCAATAGCACAACATTGTTCTTTGTATAAGACGTACCTTTGCGGAGTAAATTCTTCATTTGGGTATACAATTGATTCACCGATAGGTCCGGTTTCCCCGTAACACCATTAATCTTCCACTCACAATCCCAACCAATTACTTTATAACCATTCTGGTGTAGTAGCTCGGCCGTCGAAGCCCCGCTTTTCAAATCAACCTTTTTACGGTCTCCGATATACCAGATATTTCGTCCCGGCAGCCGCACTATCTTATGTGTTAAGCCCAGCGATTGCTCAGCAAGTTCAAAATCTTCAAAGGCCGTCTGCGCATTCGAATAGAATGTACTGTACTTATTATGTGCATGCCAGTAACTGTGGTTGTAACAATCTACTAATGGATTATTTTTATAACGTTCTGTAAAGCCGTGTAACTTCTTACTCATCTTGTCATGATTACCAATCAGAAAAGCATTGATTTTAATGCCTTTTGCTGTCGCAATGGAATCAAGGTGCTGACTTCCATTTAAGGGTCCATCGTCAAAAGTGAGATAAATGTATCGTGGAGAAACAGTATCAGTCAACAATACCGTTGTATCTTTAGCTCCTTTGTAGTCCACATCTTCTTCCATTTTTGTAATGGTGTCTTTCCGTAGCGAATCTACTTTACTTATTGAATCCTGCACGGCAAGTAAACTATCCTTTTTTGGTGGCATAGAGTCAACAGCCCCCACATTTTGCACCTTATTTGTCCCACTTTGATTGCAGGAGTAAAATCCCAAAATAGATATACTTAACCCTACCCATACAACACCCGAATTAACTACTTTTCTCATTACAAAAATTAACTTACCGTCACAATTATTTCACAAATACTCAAAATCATCTAAAATAAGCTGATTTCAGTCCCGTGTTGCGCAAAATTAATATATTTTTCATCACTTGCGTCCTAAACGTT
>NZ_DJTD01000064.1:0-3874 GCF_002440385.1 Sphingobacterium sp. UBA6317
CCTTTTTGAGACAGCCTCTTTTGCATTTTAGCCCAATCCGTCCCCTTACTCTTCTTAAGAACTAACCTCAAGTTTATATCCTTTGCCACGTATAACCGTAATTTTGATAGTCGGATCAAACTCCAATTTTTTTCTAAGTTTTGATATAAACATATCTAGACTGCGCCCGACAATAATCCTCTCATCTTCCCAAATCTCTTTTTGCAGCCGGGTTCGTGCTATCGTCTGGTTAGGTGACAAGGCGAAAATATGCAACAGACGAGTTTCCGTTCCGGTGAGATCAATCGTGTTGTCATGAATGACCATTTCTCGCTCCTGCGGATTAAACAAAACTGACCCAAAGGCTAAAACAGAGTTATTTCGATCGTACAACACAGCACTTCGCCTCCGATCCGTTTTCAAAAAAATGAATCCAGCAAATACTAAAAACAACAGAATAATCAAAAAAAGGCTACTCGCTGCCGTGTTTATTCCGGTAGGTTTAAATTTAATGTTAACCATGTAACATCCTTTAGGTTGCACTCTTCCTCTGCAAGCAATAATATCATCTTTTTTATTACTGGAAATAGCATATCCATAAGCTACGCTTGAGTTGCCACAATTCAGGACGTTAACAACGTAATCACTGGCAAGAGGATCATTGACCAACAGGCGCTGAATAGCACTCACCAGCGAGTCCGGTTTAAAGGTGATTTCATTCTCAAACCTGATCTGATATTCATTTTCTTGAATCTTTTCAATCGGAAGCACCCTTGATCTACTGTCACCCGACTGTGTAAGCAGTTCATCCCCTATCCGCCGAAGCAAAACTTCTCTCCTGGCGCTATCAAAATCGTCTGTACCAGTCTTATCAAAAGCGATAAAGGCCATTGCAATAAACAAGAGCATTATCCCGCCATACAAGTACTTCCGGTTCCCTGAGAAAATATTTCGGCTTTCAGACATACGATTTACAATTTATTTACAAAGATTACATCACTATTTACAGTCTAAATCCCACTATATAAAGTATCATCAACGTATTTTTGTTACATCACGCTAAAAAGGATACGAGAAAAAAGTTTGAACGGATCTAATTTACTGTGATAAATCGAATCTTCATTAAACTTTTAAAAATATGAAAAAAATTATCTATGTATTGGTCTTACCGCTTGCCATAGGAAGCGGCTTGGCATTTGCCAATCGCGAAATCAAAAATGAAACTTTTAAAAAATCGGCTGCGAAATCACGCACTCGTTCTGAAATGACCGCCGAAAGGAATAAATGGGAAGCGAGTCCTAATGGTATAAAGTTCAAAAAATGGCAAGAATCTCCCGAAGGCATAAAAGTACTTGACAACGCGGCGAAAATAAACAATCAGATAAAGAATTCTGCCGACATAGCCGCAGTTGTAACTTCGCTTTATCTTCCACTAGGAGCACAGTTAGGTTTCGGTGTGATGGTTAGAATTAATCGTGAAGACTATATTCTCAGTTTTGGCCTGGAAAATTCCAATGAATTTCAACAATTGCGAAGCTTGAAAGTAAACGACAAAATAACGATAAGGGGTCGTGGTGTCATGTACGCGCCTAAGTATTCGTATCCAATAGTAGCGGGCGACTATGTACAAAGAGATAACAAAATAATTTATAAACGCATACCTAACCAAGGCGCTTGCTGAGTAACGTAACAACCACTCCACAAGAAAAGCCTTTCAGCATTGAAGGGCTTTTTTGCAAACACAACTATTTGTACAAAAGCAAAAATTACAGCGAAAGTAACCTTGTTACTCAAATTAAGTCACCAAACCAACTCGATAAATTTCGACAGCCTAGCAACCGACCTAAATTGGATGAAAGGAAAAATAACAAGCGAATTAAACAAATCTGATCAACAACGAACAAACAAAAACACCAGGTAAAAAAACTGATTACCAACAGTTAAGAAAAAAAACACAGAAAGTATCTAAAAAAAACTTCAATTTTTTTTAAAAAACACTGTGGAATCCATTCTTTTCTGCCATCATTATAAGGAGTAACAACAACGTGTTAACCTAAAGATGACGATCATGGCAGAATTAAATCAAAAAACGCAAGAAACGGGAAAGAAAAAAATAAGAAGCAGGAAAATGGCCCCTAAAGTAGATTTAACAGCGATGGTAGACCTCGCATTTCTTCTCATTACATTTTTTATGTTGACCACAACATTAAATAAACCATCTGCAATGGATATCGCCATGCCAGACAAAACTAAATCAGCTATAGAAAGTTCGGTTCTTATTGATGAAAACCGCACGGCAACTCTTATCCTGGGCGAAGGAAAATTCATGTGGTATCATGGGGATTTCAAAAAACCGATCAGCTCTTCACAAATACCGGTAGATATCGACAAAGGGCTCTCGGCTGTTATTGCACAGTTAAAAGCTAAGATTAGCACCATGCCCAATACAAAGGACATGATTGTATTGATTAAACCTAGCAAAGAAGCGCGCACGAAAGATGTTATTCAAACGATAGACCATTTGAAGGACCAGCATATCGCACGTTACGTAATCAGTAAAACGCAAATCGAAGAAGAAAAGCAATTGCTCGCTGCACTCCAGTAACATTGATTTAAACGATATCTTGTCCATGCTTTGAGATAACCTATTGAATGAGCCTTTCATAGGTAAAATCAATTAGTGATCAAAAAATGCGGAAATGCTTACTATTTGATCAAATATACAATAACAAGTTTACCGAAAGATCATATGATCCATCGATCTTTCGGTAGATTCCAGACGCGTAGCCTATATTATCTTTTATCCAGATTATTCCAATAACGTTCCACATTTTCTTTTACCTCAACCGGTAGGGATGCATAATTGTCCGAAAACGTTGTTTGGCTATAACCATCTGCTTCCTCTGCACGGAGACGGTAAAACTTATTCTTATAAAGAACTAGTCCAATACAGCTTAGCTGCTTTTGCAGGTCATCCTTTGGATGCCTTGAATAGATAAATAATGCATCCAATTTACCATCCCTATCCGCATCAAAAAATGCCTTTCGAGATTCCCAAACCGACGTAACAATCCCTTCTTCGGATATCAATTCATCAGCCACAAGCTGCCACATTCCATCGATCTGCTGAAATTGTTGTACATAAAGTTTATCGGGATCAGCACCCCGTTCCTCTTTTGAAAAAACAATATAATTATCTTCTTTTGGAGTCTGAAGGCGTTCCACTTGTAACACACGCTTCCCCTTAAATGGAAAACCAGAAGACTGAAAATTTTCCTTATTGATCGAAATTGTTGTAACCTGTGCCTCAACAGCATAAAATCCCATCGATAATAGGATTAAAAGAACGTATTTTCCCATATGTTTTTCCCTTAGTATTGAGTCAATTTACTGACAATAAAAGAGAATTACAAAATTTCAACGAGACATCTTTACATCCAAGTGATGCGATTCTCCATAAATGTCACTACATTTAATCCAGATAAACATCATGAAAAAGTTTTTGATCCAGCTATAGGCCTTTATTCATGAGCATAGATCATACGCCGATGAAACAGGATATTCAAACACTCGATGACATTAAAGTATTAGTAGATCAATTCTATACGACGATACGTAAAGATACTTTGCTGGGACCTATTTTTAAGGCACGAATTCAAGACAATTGGGCTATACATCTTGAAAAGATGTATAGTTTCTGGCAGACTATCCTGCTGGATGAACATAGTTATTTCGGCAGCCCTTTTCCACCCCATATCAATTTACCCATTGATGCACAACACTTTGGTCAATGGCTCAATTTATTCGAAGCAACAGTAGATTGCTTATACAGTGGACAAAAGGCCGAAGAGGCCAAATGGCGTGCGCAGAAAATGGTTCTTCGTCAATTTTGGTG
>NZ_DJTD01000029.1:0-67895 GCF_002440385.1 Sphingobacterium sp. UBA6317
TAAATTTGAGACAGCTTCTTTTAGTTGCTAGATAACCTAGACTCAACTAAAGCCGAATTTCCAATACTCCTTAAATTCGCCTACCGTTGCTTCCAATTTTTACTTATCTTAGGCTAAATTATGAATTAATGAAAAGATTTAGCCATCTTCTATTTGCCTTTGTACTCGTACTAGCTGCATTTTCCTGGTCTTTTAGCCAAACAACTATCCAAAAGACGGCATCGCCAACTTGGCTCCGGCCCACTACAAAAAAGGCCATAAAGCCAAATTTGGATGATATTAGTGATGGATATTACTATGAGCTAATCGAACATCAAATAAACTTGGCTACCCAAACAAAATATTATAAGGACATAAAAGTTCTATTTGATCAGACTGGAATCGAAAATCTGGGGCAAATTCAGGTAACCTTTGACCCGCATTTTCAAAAACTTCAACTACATGAGCTAAAGGTTATTCGCAACGGCAAGGATATTAATCTACTACCGCAAGCAAAATTTAAGCTCCTTGCCTCCGAAACAGAGCTTTCGAGATCTATCTACAACGGAAGTCAAATGGCCCATTATGTTTTGGAGGATTTACGTAAAGACGACAAGATTGTATTTGCTTATTCAATAATAGGTGTAAACCCAGTATTTGAACAGAAATTTTTCGACAGCTACTACTTACAGGGATATGAACCTACAGGTCTGGTCCATCTCAACTATATTGTACCCAATGGTCGCAAACTTCAGTTTAAGAGTTTCAATGGCGCTCCTGAGGTGCAGCAACAGTCAACAGGAAATACAACAAATTTCTTCTGGGAGCTGACGGCGGACAAAACGGTTCAATACGAAGATTATAGCCCGTCATGGTACAACCCTTTAAAATATATCCAATGCACGGAATTTAATACCTGGCAGGAAGTTGATCAATGGAACCGTAAAATTAATCCCATCCCGCAAATAGCAACGACAAGTACACTGCAAACCTTCGTCAACCAACTTTGGAAAGAGTCCAAAGGACAGCCCTATACATACCTGAAAAAAGCCTGCGACTTTGTACAAAATGAGATACGTTATATGGGTATTGAGATGGGAGAATATTCGCACCGGGCAAATGTTCCAGAAAAAGTATTTTCCCAGCGCTACGGCGATTGCAAGGATAAATCAATGCTGCTGGCTACAATGCTCAAAAACAAGAATATTGATGTAGGACTCGTATTAGCCAATACCTATAAGAATAGAGGCCTGCAGGAAGAGCTCCCCTCGCCCTATGCTTTCAACCATATGGTTATTGAAGTTAATATTGGTGGACGTTCCCAATATATTGACCCCACCATAACTCAGCAGGGTGGAGATATCAAAAACAGGTATTTCCCAGCTTATGGGAAAGTACTCTCCACCATGGGTAGTGGAAAGCTTACAGACGTACCGCAGCATGTTACCGGCAATATTAAAGTCAAGGAAACCTTGACACTGGAAGGCAAATTTGAGGCTACCCTGGATGTCCACACAACTTATGTTGGAAATGAGGCGGACGATATGCGCAGTTATTTTCAAAGTAGCGCCAAAAATGACATACAGAAGCAATACTTAGAGTATTATACAAAGATCTACCCCAAGATCAATAAAACTGGTCATATACAATACAAAGATGATATGGAGAACAATATTGTGGAGGTCATCGAAAAGTATAAAATAAAGAACATTGGAAAGAAGGAAAGCGGATCTACAAAAAAATATATTCCTTTGTTGGGAACAAATATCAATGAAAAGCTTCCAGAGATTATGGAGGATCGTATTGCTCCCCTAAGCCTTTCTTTTCCAACAGATCTAACCTACGAAATGTATATTGTCAACAAAGGCAAAAAGGAATTTGGTAATTACAGGGACAATAGTTATTTTGACAGGACTGCGTATGTCTTCGGTAAAACACTGGAAGTAAATCAAGATAGTATTAAGCTCGCATACACGTTAAGTTTCCACGAACCCTTTGTCGAACAAAAAGACCTGAAACAGTATTATACAGATTTTGCAGATCGTGATGATATCTTTTATAATGGCTTTTATCTTGACAATGACGGATATGTAACAGATGGGATACCTCGCTTAGGAACCCCTTCTTCAGTCAATGAAATTAATTGGTTTTCATTAATCCTATTCGTTCTTCTGGTGCCAGCCATCATCTGGTATATTGTTAAAAAGTATAATAAAACCAGAGCTTTTATCATCAAACCCTATGACGAGATCTATCACGATCAGATCGGCGGATGGATGATCGTGCTGCTTATTGTACTATTTATAAATATAGTGACCCTATCCGGTATATTTTTCTTCCAGCAGTCCTTCTTTAATTTAAATACTTGGCAGGCGGCAGATCAGCTGGAAGGTGTTTCCCCCTTTTTATACAGAACTTTACTATTATTAGAAATAATCGGTAATATATTGGTACTAGCGGGTTTGATTTATAGCTGCATCTTGCTGGTCAAGAAACGCGATATTTTCGCTCAGACCTTCTTTATGGTTGCACTATTTATGGCCGTATTCTGTACTATTGATGGAATTGTATCCCATCTTATGTTCAAAAGTTATTTTGATAAAACAGAAGACTTGTTCACACATTATAAAGATACTATAAAATCAATTTTTTTCTTCTGTATTTGGGGAACTTACGTCTATAAATCGGAACGTGTAAAAGGCACCTGTATTCGGACGTATCAGAACGATGAGATTATTCAGAAGGCTGCGACAGTTCATCCTTTTGATCAAGATTTTCTAAAGCCTTATTCAATTACAAAACAAAGAGAAAACGAAGCTGAGGCGGAATTTCAATCCCAGGGTGATAGAGCCAATAGCAGTCATCCCGAGGATCATCCAGATAAACCATAGTTGCCACCTCGCGTAAAAATGGTTTCGTAAATAATATACGAAACCATTTTTTATGAAAATATGATTTACATTATTTCATCTTCATCACCATATTATCCGCGCCTTCAGTAGACACTTTTACCTGACCAGATTTGTTCTTCGTAGACTTATAATGGACATGGTTTTTGACTCCCTCAATCTGAACGGACTCTACTGAGCCAATATTGACCATATTGTCTGCTCCCTCTATCGTTACCGTTGCGATGTCATTGCCTGTTACTGTATTCCCCTTCCCCTCAATAATCAATTTGCTCACATTGCCACGAATCACAACTTTATTGTCAGCTTCTTCTATTTGTACGATCTCTCCTCCTTTGGCCTCTAATGTACGGTTATTGTTTACCCCTTCAATCGAGATAACTTTTCCCTGTTGATTAACCACATCGTTCGTTAGAGCCTTGGAAAATGGCTCTTTGGCCGCTATAACCAAGCTTCCGATTAAAAGAAGCGAAAATCCAAATGTAATTGTTCTTAGTTTCATAATGCTCTATTTTCTACAGTTCAACAAAAATCAAACCTAATTTCAGATTTAAAAGGGATATGAGCTGTAATATACTACGTCAATGCCTCAAAAGTATAATTGTGGAATAAGAAATAAAATGAAATACAGCATGTATTGGGTTTACTTGAAACATAACGTCCCAAAAAAGATACAGCATCCGTTACAACAAAAAAAGGAGCCTAACAGGCTCCTTTAATATCTCTAACAAATTGACAGCGGATTAAAAACTCTATTTTACTGCGTCTACAACTGCTTTAAAAGCTTCTGGGTTATTTAAAGCTAAGTCAGCTAAAACCTTACGGTTCAAACCAATATTCTTAGCGTTTAATTTACCGATCAATTGGGAATAAGAAATTCCGTGTTGACGAGCTCCAGCGTTGATACGTTGAATCCATAAAGCTCTAAACTCGCGTTTTTTGGTTTTACGATCGCGGTAAGCGTATTGTAAACCTTTTTCTACTGTATTTTTAGCAATAGTATAAACTTTGCTACGTGATCCAAAGTAACCTTTTGCAAGGCCTAGGATTTTTTTGCGTCTTCTTCTAGAAGCTACTGCGTTAACCGAACGTGGCATATTTTTAAAATTAGTTTGGTAGAAGGTGTCATGTATTTCAATGAACTTACAACCTTGTACCCGGTTAAAAAATTATTATTAATAAAATCGAATAAAACTTATTTACCGATAGCAAGCATACGTTTTACGTTGCCCATATCGCCATCAGATACATAACTTGTTTGTGTTAAGTTACGTTTACGTTTTGTGCTCTTTTTTGTCAAGATGTGGCTTTTGAAAGCGTTTTTTCTTGCAATTTTACCTGTTCCAGTCAATTTGAAACGTTTCTTTGCGCTGGAATTGGTTTTAACTTTTGGCATAATACTTATAAATTTTATATCAATCTGTTAGAATTCTTATTATTTTTTAGGAGCCTTTGGAGCTACTGTTAAAAACATGCGTTTACCTTCTAATTTCGGTAAAAGCTCTACCTTACCGTAATCCTCTAAAGCCTGAGCAAAGCGTAACAACAAGATCTCACCTTGATCCTTGTGTACAATAGCACGACCTTTGAAGTGTACATAAGCACGAACTTTCTCTCCACTTTCTAGAAACTTAATAGCATGTTTCAATTTGAACTCAAAATCATGCTCACCAGAGTTAGGTCCGAAACGGATTTCTTTAATAACAGTCTGTTTTGCATTAGCTTTGATTTCCTTTTGTTTCTTCTTCTGTTCGTAAACAAACTTACTGTAGTCGATAATCTTACAAACCGGCGGTACAGCATTTGGCGAAATCTCCACTAAATCAAGTTCCAACTCATCAGCCAACTCTAACGCTTTGCGCGTAGGGTAAACTCCTTGTTCCACATTATCTCCTACCAAGCGCACCTCCGGTACCTTGATTAACTCATTAATGCGGTGATCTGGTTCTTTCTTTCTCATTGGTGGTCTTGGACCACCGGGTCTTTTTAATGCCAAATGTTTAAAAATTAAACGGTTATTTCCTTAATTAATATATCTCTAAATGCCTCAGCAGTCATTGTTCCCAATTCCACTGAGCCATGTTTACGTACAGAAACTGTGCCATTTTCCACCTCTTTTTCCCCTACAATCAACATATAAGGAAGCTTTTTCACTTCGGCGTCTCTGATTTTTCTGCCCACTTTCTCGTCACGTAAGTCTATCAGTCCGCGAATATCGGAATTATTTAGCGAATTCAAAACATTTTGCGCATATTCTTCGTATTTTTCTGACACTGGCAAGACGATAAATTGCTCAGGTGCAAGCCATAACGGGAATTGCCCCGCACAATGTTCGATCAGTACAGCTACAAAACGCTCCAAAGATCCAAAAGGTGCACGGTGAATCATTACTGGACGATGTTTCATATTATCACTTCCAGTATATTCCAATTCAAAACGCTCAGGTAAATTATAATCGACCTGTATTGTACCCAATTGCCACTTCCGTCCTAAAGCATCCTTCACCATAAAGTCTAACTTAGGACCATAGAAAGCCGCCTCTCCATATTCCACGACTGTCGGTAAACCTTTCTCTTCAGCAGCCTCAATAATCGCAGACTCAGCCAAAGCCCAATTTTCGTCAGTACCAATATATTTTGTACGGTTTTCAGGATCACGTAATGACACTTGTGCTGTATAATCATTAAAGCCTAACGCTCCAAATACATAAAGAACCAAGTCTATTACCTTTTTGAATTCATCTTTAACCTGATCAGGACGGCAAAACAAATGTGCATCATCTTGCGTAAACCCACGAACCCTTGTCAAACCGTGAAGCTCACCAGATTGCTCGTAACGATATACAGTACCAAACTCAGCAAAGCGAACCGGTAAGTCCTTATACGAGCGTGGTTTTACTTTATAAATTTCACAATGATGCGGACAGTTCATTGGTTTTAACAAAAACTCTTCTCCTTCGATCGGAGTCTTTATTGGTTGAAATGAATCCGCGCCATATTTCTCATAGTGTCCAGAAGTCACATATAACTGCTTATGCCCGATATGCGGCGTAACAACAGGCTCATACCCAGAGTTTAACTGTGCTTTCTGCAAAAAGTCTATCAGCTTTTGACGTAATGCAGCTCCTTTAGGCAACCAAAGTGGCAAACCTGCACCAACTTTTTCAGAAAAAGCAAAAAGTTCCAACTCTTTCCCAAGTTTACGGTGATCGCGTTTTTTCGCCTCTTCTATAAATTTCAAATACTCTGTAAGCTCCGATGCCTTAGGGAACGTAACACCATAAATACGTGTCAACTGTTTGCGAGACTCATCACCCCTCCAGTAAGCACCGGCAACATTAGTCAATTTAATCGCTTTGATAAACCCAGTATTTGGAATATGAGGGCCACGACATAAATCTGTAAATTCCCCTTGCGTGTAGAAAGTAATCTTTCCATCTTCCAAGTCTTTGATTAAATCTAGCTTATACTCATCTCCTTTTTCAGTAAAGTAAGCCAATGCATCCGATTTCGAAACAGCTTTACGTTCAAATGTTTCTTTCCGTTTAGCCAGCTCCAACATCTTGTCTTCGATGGCTTTAAAGTCATCAGACGAGAATTCACGATCACCAAAATCAACATCGTAGTAAAATCCGGTTTCAATCGCGGGACCAATACCAAATTTAATCCCCGGATACAATGCCTCCAAAGCCTCAGCCAGTAAGTGGGCTGAAGAATGCCAAAAAGTGGATTTACCTTTGGTATCATTCCAGGTTAATAACTTAACAGTAGCATCATTTTCAATAGCACGGGCAGAATCCCACACTTCGCCATTTACTTCGGCAGCAAGAACGTTTCTTGCAAGCCCCTCTGAGATGGATAACGCAATCTCTGCAGCAGTGATTCCTTTTTGATACTCTCTTACGGAACCATCCGGTAGTGTAATTTTAATCATTTACAACTATGATCTTTAAATTGTTAAAAAATAGAAAACATAAAACAACATGTACAATTATGTTATTACACTTACGTTTTCAATAAATAAATTGTGACACAAATTTAGTAAAAATTCTGATAAAATAACAGGTTTTTTGCGCTATTCAACGCATTTTACAGTGCATTTACAGGCTCCCCACCTCTCCACTCTTCAAACACGCCGATTTCATTTGCATTACACACTCCCCCCTCATCATTGCAGTTTAAAACGGATTGATAATCTGATCTTATTGACCAGCAATGTCGCTCTATGGTACCGAGGTACATCCCAACAATTAATGAAAATCAGGTTATATATTAACAGGGTAATAACAGGGGGTTAATAGGGATAAACCCCTATTAACCCCCTGTTATACCTCTACAAAAAGAGTGTTGTTTCACTGTTAATAGAAAACATAGTATAGACCTGATAGCATGGTAGGGGTAAACTATGTGCTTTGTTTAAACATGAACCAAAAAACAAAGGGATAAAAGCAGATTATTACCAGGTACTATATATAAAAAAATGACAGGGCAGCTACTTAAAAGCAACAGGACAAATTGAGCATCTCATTAATATTTGCTACCTTTGCAGACTGAAATTTTAACTATGTCAAATCAAGTACCAGAAGACGGAACACTATTACCCCTAATGGAAGAATTTTACACGATTCAGGGAGAAGGCTACCATACCGGGACTGCTGCTTATTTCATACGATTGGGTGGTTGCGATGTTGGCTGCCATTGGTGCGATGTAAAGGAAAGCTGGGATGCATCTATCCACCCCCTTACAGCCGCAGATTCGATTATCGAAAATGCAAAGAAATATCCGGCAAAAACTGTTGTCATTACGGGTGGCGAACCGCTTATTTATAATTTGGATTACCTAACAAAAGGGCTTCATGAGGCAGGGATTAAAACGTTTATTGAAACCTCTGGTGCATATCCTCTGAGTGGTGAATGGGACTGGATATGTTTATCTCCAAAAAAATTCAAAGCACCACGCAAAGATGTGTTAGAAGCTGCTGGTGAACTTAAAGTTATCGTTTTCAATAAAAGCGATTTCGCTTGGGGAGAAGAATATGCACAACTTGTAGGGCCAAACTGCAGATTATACCTTCAACCTGAATGGTCGAAATCTAAAGAAATGACGCCTTCTATTATTGATTACGTAAAAGAAAACCCTAAATGGGATATTTCACTACAAACACATAAGTTTTTAAACATTCCTTAATAGTGAAATGCACGATTAAATAGACACAAAAAAGGCTTTCGACAGTATCGAAAGCCTTTTTTTATCAATCTATATTAATGCATGTCATTTAAATCACTTCACATAGGTTTTTAAAAAAGTGTCCAGGTCTAGCGTCTTCGTTTCTTCACCTTCCTTCTCCCGGACCAGCACATTTCCAGCATTATCAGCATCTAGAAATAATAAGGTCGCCTTTAATAAAATCTTTCCATTTTCATCCAACAATCCAACTTTACCATTTTCAGAGAACATCAAATAATTGTCTAAAAATTTACTGATATTTTCCTTCTTGTCAAGCAGAACTTTCCCTTCCTGTGTAACCAATCCAAAATTACCATCCTTCTGAAAAATAGCAAGTTTTTGATTTGCTGGCGTAAGCCAGTCAAACCCTTCCTTATTTACCTTCCCCCCCTTCTTATCCAACAACCAAAAATAATTATCCTTATCTGAAACAATAGCAGTCTGCTCATTAAAATACGCTAAAGAGAAAAGAGAGCATGGCAGCACATCTTCTCCCGCCATGTTTTTTATACCATAATATTCATCATTGGTATCTTTATCCTTGACCATGGTCCATTTAAGTGACTTATCCAATGGGAAAGTATCTTCAAATAAACTCACATCTTCCCCCTCACTCGTATTACCTCCCCCCGAGATATCAATCACCTTTGCATTTTTGGGAAGCTCGAAATCTGCCGCAGAAGATACATTGGTGACTTTCGTTGTTTCAAAACCAAGATCATTGTTCTCACCCAAAGACAATTTGAGCACACCTCCAGGCAAATCATTGATAAATGAAAATGCCGTCAAATAATAAGTAGGCATCGCTTCCGAATACCATACCGTTGCTACTGCAGAATCGGCATTGTTTTTTATAAATAACTTTGCTTTCTTACAGGTAATTCCCGCTATCGATTCGATCTCGCCCATATCTTGCAGATGCACATAGGGACCTTCCGACTCCCCTAACTTCGCACTGACAATCTTATAGGCTGGATTGTATGCTTCGGCAGTAACAATATCATCGCCGACCGAATACGAATATGTTTTTGCTAATTTTCGATTTAAAATAGCATGTGCTTTTTGATTCACTACAGTGGAAGAATAATCGGCATCAGCTAAAATCTCCACATTCCGATAAGCCATTTTTCCTTTCAAAAATGGCTCATAAAACTCTTTTGCAAATTCGGGAACTTCATTTTCAAATTTTTCAGGGGAAACTTCACCTTTAAACACCAACTCCATCTGCCATTGCTTATCTTGTGCATAGGTTGTCGAAATTGATAATCCAAATAATAGTGCAACGTTGAGTAAATTATTCATAAGAGTGATAAATATGTAGCTAAATAACAAAAGACAGACCAAAAAGCCTATCTTTTACGCTATTTTTTTATTTATTTACTTTTTTCTCTTCATATTTCCATAAAATGTAAAAACGTGATCGCTAAGCAAAATGAACTACAATTTTATCATCTGTTTTGTTTTCACCGCTTCGTCACATGCCAAAGCAATCCGTAGACTATTAACAGCATCTTCCATCGAATCAGAAAGGTCCAAATTATCTACAATCGCCTGCAGAAAGAATAATTGCTCCCGATTACATAATTCTTGATGATCAGGCTCATCAGATAAGTTGACCCACTCATCGACCTTCGTAAATTCGTTTGCCGAATCTAAATCGGCGTAATGTACGCGAAGGCTTTCTGTTTGTGTATGGGATGCTACCGAATCCGATTTACCTTCATCGCTTGCTTTGTTTGCGATAATGGAAACGGCGCCCTTAGGTCCAAAAACGTCCTTTACAAAGAAAGCGTTTTGACTGACCATTGGTCCCCATCCGGCTTCATACCATCCTACGGACCCATCTTCAAAATGCAGCTGCAATTGTCCGTAGTTGTAGTTCCAGGCAGGAATCTCATCGGTTAACCGTGCACCTATTGCAGATACATACAATGGCTTCGCCCCCACCATTTGACACATGACATCAATATAATGAACTCCGCAGTCAACAATGGGACTTAAACTAGACATCAGATTTTTATGCACATCCCACATATACCCATGGCTCTGCTGATTCAGGTTCATACGCATAACAAGTGGCTTTCCCATTGTTTTGGATATTTCAATAAATTTGATCCAGGAGGGATGATACCTCAAAATATATCCAACAACCAATTTTTTATCGTATTGCAGCGCTGCATCGACGACTTCCTGCGCCGAAATCACGTCTTCAGCTAAAGGCTTTTCAATAAAAACATGAGCGCCAGCCTGAAAGGCTTTTATAGCATACGCTTTATGTGTATCAGGATAGGTCGCAATACAAACGGCATCCGGTTTCGTTTCCTGAAGTGCATCCTCATAAGATTCAAACAGTTTATAGTTACCTCCCAATTGCTCATTCAGTTTACTTTTGCTCTCCCCGCGAGCTACTAGACCCACAATTTGAAAGCCATCTAAATCGTGATATGCCTTCGCATGAGATGCGCCCATATTTCCACATCCAACAACCAATATTTTAATAACCTCTTGTATCATTTTTTTTCTATTGCTATATTATTTCTTTAATCCATCCAAAGCAAAGGCCGCTCCCGTTCCTAGTACAGCTCCTGCTAATACATCGGAGGGAAAATGTACGCCCAAATAAATCCTTGAATATCCCACGCTACTCGCCCATAAAAGGGATGGCGCAACGACGTACCACTTCGAGTAGGCTCGAGACAAAGCAGAAGCCGTAGCAAAAGCAGATGACGTATGACCAGAGGGAAAGGAATACCCACCGGCTGTACGAACCGATATGAAATTAGGATATTTTTTAAATGGTCTACTTCGTTTAAAGATATGTTTTAAACCAACATTCACTAGCGCTGTTACAGCCGTACTACTGGCGACATACAGGGCATTCTGACGCATTGCCTTATCATCGTTGACCGCACCTGCCACCAGTAAACCAACAGGAACAGCTATCTGAACATAGTTATTGATATCAGAAAGCACTTTAAATGTTTGTGTTTGTGGCGCTGTCCGAGTCTCAGCTATGGACTCCAATATCCGGATATCTAACGTAGACGCTGGACTTTCTTGTCCTAGAACAGGGCCATAAAGACAGTTAACGCAACAAATAAAAATAAAAGCTAATCTTTTCATCTAACAAATAATTGATCTAATTTACCATTCCCTTGAATTAGGTACCACTAAACACACTACTCCAATTTATTAAACAACAACTTCTCCCCCCACTATTGTCACTTTTATCCGCTATTAACTTAATAAGTCACTCCCCAATCCTTAAAAATAAGGAAATTTATGAGAGTTGTCACCCTATCAAGAAACATTTCGATTGGACAAAATTTCACAGCTCACTATTGGAGTAATTCAAACAGCTTACTATAGGATAGGAAATCAGCATTGTCTTTTGTCTAAATTATAGTGTATTCCCCAATCAATGACCTAGTTTTTACAATTTTTTCAAGAAAATTGAATTCATTTCAACAACAAGTCCATTAGGATAAGAATTTTAAAATGATAGTCTTGCATTTCCCATTAATTTACTATACATTTGCTTGCAGTTATTAATACAAACATGGTCTATACTTGCGTACATCATTTTCATTTTCATCATCGCCATTGTGGCGATATGTTAATTTAATGTGTTCTTACGTAGAATACCTTCCCTCTTGTTTGATTTCTTATTATTAATAATTTACTGCTAACATTTATAAAGCGTTGAAAAATCTTAAAATTGCTATCCAAAAATCGGGTAGGTTAAACGAAAAATCTGTTCAATTACTGAAAAATTGTGGTTTAGACTTCGAGAACTACAAAAGTTCTTTAATCACCACGGTTGGGAATTTCCCACTCGAAATATTATTTCTGAGAGATGATGATATTCCGGGATATGTGGAACAAGGTATAGCCGACCTGGGCATCGTCGGTGAAAACATCATTGATGAGACCGAATCCAAAGTAGAATACATCAAGAGGCTTGGTTTTGGAAAATGTACGTTGAAACTGGCTATTCCCAAAGATAGCACCATCCAAGACGTTAAAGACCTTAACGGCAAAGCAATCGCAACCTCTTATCCAAATATCCTAAAGAATTTTCTAGACGAGTATAAGATCAATGCAGATATCCGTTTGATATCTGGCTCAGTTGAAATTTCTCCCGGTTTGGGCCTTAGTGATGCGATCTGTGATATCGTATCGACCGGTGGAACACTAAAAAGTAATGGTTTGAAGCCTTTTGCTGATGTTAAAAATTCAGAAGCCATATTGGTCGGAAGAAAGGGATTGGAAGGCAATGAAGTTTTGGCGGAATTAGTGCAACGTATCGAATCTGTTCTTTTAGCAAAAGAAACTAAATATGTGGTATTGAATGTCGAAAAGAAAAATTTGCCGGCTATTACTTCTTTATTACACGGTGTTAAGAGTCCTACGGTTGTTCCACTGGCAGAAGAAGGTTGGGTTGCTGTACACACTGTTATCACGGAAGATGACTTTTGGGATAAGATCAATAAGTTAAAAGCTGAAGGTGCCCAAGGTATCGTTGTAATGCCAATTGAAAAAATCATCCTTTAAACTTGACACGCGAGGTACGACTATGTTAAAAAAATATGATTACAAGACCCTAGGGAAAGAGGAAATACAACAATTAGTTGCCCGAAATATGGACCCCAACAATGCAATTCAGGATGTTGTTCAGGAGATTATTCAACAAGTACGTCAACAAGGTGATGTGGTTCTGCGCGAATATGCCGCCAAATTTGATAAAGTTGAACTTGACAGATTATATTTAGACGAGGAAGATATCGACGCTTTGGCGTCTACCATAGGCCGTGATCAACAGAGAGCACTTGAAATCGCTTTTCAAAATATCCATAAATTCCATAGTACACAGCTAAAAAGAGAGCGTACGGTTGAAACAATGCCCGGTGTAAAATGCTGGCGAGAAGTCCGTCCGATTGAAAAAGTTGGACTTTACATCCCTGGCGGGTCAGCAGTTTTACCAAGCACGCTTTTAATGCTTGGTGTCCCGGCAAGGATAGCTGGATGCAAAGAGATCGTCGTTTGTTCTCCACCTCAATCCAATGGAAAAATCAATGGCTTTGTCGCTTTTTGTTTAAAATTACTTAAGATAAACAGAATATACTTAGTTGGAGGTGCTCAGGCTGTTGCAGCGATGGGTTTTGGAACGGAGACCATACCAAAAGTGGATAAGATCTTTGGCCCGGGCAATCAATTTGTCACAAAAGCAAAATCCATCATACAGGGGCTAGCAAATGTCAGTATTGATATGCCTGCAGGACCATCCGAAGTGCTGGTCGTCGCGGATGAATCGGCAAGCCCAGCATTTGTGGCAGCAGATCTTTTGGCACAGGCTGAACATGGAGCCGACAGTCAAGCAGTCCTGGTTGCAACATCCAATGCGCTAGTTGATGCAGTCAACACAGCCCTTGTAGCCCAGTTAGCGGTTTTGCCACGCAAGGAACTCGCTTCAAAAGCGATTGAAAATTCCTATGCAGTAACTGTTGAGACGCTTCAGGAGGCCATACAGTTTTCAAACGATTATGCACCAGAACACCTTATTTTGGAGACGGACCAATGGGAATCCTTAACACGCTATATCAGCAATGCTGGTTCTGTTTTTTTAGGACACTTAACACCTGAAAGCGCAGGAGATTATGCCTCAGGTACAAATCACACACTACCGACATCAGGTTATGCACGCTCCTATTCAGGCGTATCGGTAGATTCTTTTGTTAAAAAAGTTACCTTTCAACATATAAACGAAACCGGACTTCAACAAATCGGATCAGTGGTTGAAATACTCGCTGAACTCGAGGGACTACAGGCGCATAAAAATGCGATTTCCATTCGGAAGAAAGGATAAAAATCCCTATTGAAAACACAAAAAAGGCTTTACAATGTAAAGCCTTTTTTGTGTGATTGATCGCATAAATATTGTCTCGTAATGCCAACTGGATTATCTTCCAAAGGTGTCATAATTATCTGTTGCATATCTTTCAAACCTAGTCAGCAAGGCTATATTATCTTTTTCCAGTTGACTTAAGTCTGCACTCACATCTTTTGAAATAGGTACATACCAATCTACAGGCTCAAAAAATTGGCGAATGCTGGGTTTAGTAAACGCATAGCCATGTCGGGCGAAAATGGTATTCCGAATAATTTCCAAATCTAATTTCTTGAGGTTTTTCAGATCTTTCTCTGTCAACTTTTGCTTAGACGCATTTACAGTAAAGACTGCGGGAGATGCAGATCTATAATATTGTATAATGTATGTATACGTTGAGTCACCATCCACGTCAGTTTCCTCTTTTCTTTTTTCATTAATCCAGTCAACCAACGTCCCCTCCTCTCCATCCTGATTTTTAAGCATCAGATTTGGATTATAGGCAAATTGTTTTTTCAACAATTTAAAGTTTCGCTTTTTGATCTTTACACCCTGGTCATACGCAGACCAGTTACCAATTAGCGTGTCATGATTAAGCTTAATTTCAAAACGCCCGTCGGATTTTCTGTCTCCAGGTTCATCCAATAATAAGCGAATATCAGCACCGTTTTCTTCCAACTTCCCCACAAAAGAGCGCAGATTCCCCTTTACAACATTCTGTCCATAAACACCTCCTTTATCGGTAATTTTCTTTATCGTCAGATTTATCTTCGGAGCGTAATCCGTTGTTGGCAAACCCTCATCTTCTCCAAGTGTACTTTCATCAACGACAAAGTCGCCAACCCAATTACCGTAAAGTTCCTGATGGGCCTCACGCTCGACGGCAACAGTATCTTTTATTTCGGCAGTTTCATTCTTTTTACTTTTCCCATCCTTACAACCAAGGACTGCTCCAAGCAATAACAGTAAACAAAGGTTTTTCTTCATAATTTATGATTTTTTTGATAAATAATAAATTCCGCCAGCAACAAATTAGGTATCCATCCCAGCCATGCAATAATTTGATAAACATCCATGGGATTGGGCTGAAAGAAGTATACTAAAGCAACCTTCCAAAAACGTAGGGTCAATGCCGAGCAGGTTAATGCAAAACTACGGATCATAAAATCACGGTGTTTATCAAATTTTCGCTGACTCGCCAAACGAACTGCCCGCCATGTAAAATAGCACCATCCAAGCCCCAATAATTCAAAGGCAATAATAGCGGTTAACCCGCCATTCGCCACGGATCCAATAAGCAAACCTGAAGGAGCGGCAAAAACCAAAATGGCGAATACATATAAATACCCGATACTTCGATGGACTCGCGGATATTTATTCAATAGATAAGTATTAAACTGCGTAAAGCCGGCAGGCAAGGCAAAGATAGCCGTGCAAACATGGATATAAAACACGTAGCGATACCACCAAAGTGATTCTATTTCGGTCTGCTTAATCATCAAGAAATTAGCATCGAGAGAGAAGCCGCGATAGCGAAAAGTAATTTCAGCCATCAACAGGCAGCTGTAAGCAAAGATTAAAAGCCAAAATCCATGTAATATCGAAAATTGAGCCCTTTTAAACATACCTTTTTTATTTACTCCGAATCGCTTCTACCGGATCCAGTCGAGAAGCCATTAAAGCTGGAACAATGCCCGATATTAACCCAATAAAAGTAGAAAGTGAAACAGTAAGCATTACCATTTTCAAACTGACCACAATAGCAACGCCAGTCGCAGCTTGTACCACAAAAGCCAAAAAATAGACGACAACGAGACCAATCCCTCCACCCAACAAACAAAGTACAATAGACTCTACTAAAAATTGTGAAAGAATAAAGAAATTTTTAGCTCCTAGCGCTTTCTGAATTCCGATGATATGTGTACGTTCTTTGACACTTACGAACATAATATTGGCAATGCCAAAACCGCCGACTAAAATTGAAAAAATACCAATTGAAAAACCCGCCAGATTAATGATACCAAAAAGCTGATCCAATGCACCTGTGATCATTGTTGTCTGGTTAATGGAAAAATTCTCCTCCCGTTGTGGTGATATACGACGAATCGACCGCATAAGTGTTTTCGCTTCGCTCTCAGCCTCGCCAAGCGTGTAGTTCGATTTAATAACCATCGCTATACTCGGTGAGAAATTATCATAGTTGACCAAATTCCGAGCCAGCTCAAACGGAATAAAGGCTGTATCATCCGGAGAGGTATTAATCAATACACCATTTCCTTCTTTCTTTAATACACCAATAACCTGAATTTTTCGGCCTAACATATTGATATATTTGCCAACTGGTTCCTCATTAGGAAAAAGCCCCTCTGCAATATTTGCGCCCAACACAGTTACAAGAGCTCCACCCCTCGACTCACTTTCAGCAAAGTAACGACCATCTATAATATTCAAATTTTGAATGTAAAGATTTTCGTAAGTCGCAGCATTAACCGATGAGCCTTGGGCCGAATTATTTTTATATTTAATAGTCGTATTGCCGATATTGATCATATACGCCATATACTCAGCCGTCGTCATCCGGCTTTTTAAATCCAGGTAATTATTGTATGTGGGTTCGGGTCTATTCAAGTATTTCCACCAAGGGAAATTTGGGCCGCCATCCCAGGGCCATTTTTCGATATACAGTGTTTTGCTGCCAATCTTCTTGACTGATTCCTCTATATTATTCCGTAGGGTATCTACTGCAGAAAATACACCAATAATCGTAAAAATACCGATGGTCACACCCAGCAGCGAAAGTAAGGTGCGAGTACGATTGTCTTTCAATGCCGAAAAAGCAAACTGACAACTCTCCAATATCAATCTAAAAAATAGCATAATTGTATTCTAAAATACAATATAGTTTTGATTTAATGTCAAAATCCCCAAAAATATATACATTAATTAGAAATATGGCTCTTCCATACCCGAAAAAGTTATAACTTTGTATGCTTTTGGCAGCCTGGTATTTGGTGCACTGTAATGCACTGAAAGGCAGATATTAATATATACTATTATTAAAGATGAAGTTATCTCAATTTAAATTCAACTTACCAGAATCATTACTTGCTTCTGAACCTTCTGAAAATCGTGACGAATCACGCTTGATGGTCCTACATAGAGATACTGGTAAAATTGAACACAAAATTTTCAAAGATGTATTGGATTATTTCGATGACAAGGATGTCATGATCTTAAACAATACTAAAGTTTTTCCAGCGCGCCTTTACGGTAATAAAGAAAAAACTGGAGCGACGATTGAAGTTTTCTTGTTGCGTGAATTGAACAATGAACTTCGTCTTTGGGATGTATTGGTAGACCCTGCGCGTAAAATCCGTGTAGGCAACAAATTATATTTCGGTGATGATGATTTATTGGTTGCCGAAGTGGTTGACAATACAACTTCTCGTGGTCGTACAATTAGATTTTTATTTGACGGTACCGATGAAGAGTTCCGCCGTAATATCGAAATCTTAGGTGAAACTCCGCTTCCTAAATATATCAAGCGTAAAGCTACACCGGAAGATAAATTCCGTTATCAAACAATCTATGCAAAAAATGAAGGGGCTGTCGCTGCACCTACAGCGGGACTTCACTTCTCCAGAGAGTTAATGAAACGCTTGGAACTAAAAGGCGTTGATTTTGCAGAAGTTACTCTTCACGTTGGGCTTGGAACTTTCCGTACCGTTGAAGTCGAAGATTTAACCAAACATAAGATGGATTCCGAACAGTTTATCATCACTGATGAGGCTGCGCGCGTTGTTAATAAAGCTATCGATAACAAACGTCGTGTGTGTGCTGTAGGAACGACTTCTATGCGTGCAATAGAATCTTCTGTTTCTGCAGACCATCACTTAAAAGCGGCTTCTGACTGGACCAGTAAGTTCATCTACCCTCCTTACGATTTCAGTATTGCAAACTCGATGATTACAAACTTCCACACGCCAGAATCTACACTTTTGGTGATGATTGCTGCTTTCGCTGGTTACGAAAACGTCATGAATGCATACGAAGTTGCAGTAAAAGAAAAATACAGATTCTATAGCTATGGTGATGCCATGTTAATTATCTAATGATTTGATATAACAAAAACAGAAAACGTGGATGGCTTCATAACTATCCACGTTTTTTTTAAATAAAAACCCTTCAATAATACCATGAATTTTGCCATAATCGTTGCTGCAGGAATCGGAAACAGGATGAAAAGCGATCTTCCAAAGCAGTTTCTTAACTTGGATGGGCTGCCGATCGTGATGCATACTATTGATCGCTTCTATCAATCCAACACCATTTCAGAAGTTATCTTGGTAATCAGTGAAGCAATGGAAAGCTATTGGAACCAGTTATGTGTAAAGTATCAGTTTGACAGACCAATACATATTGCATTTGGCGGAAAAACTCGTTTCGAAAGCGTAAAGAACGGTATAGACTACATTAAACAAAACTTCGACATTGGTCCTAAAGATTACATCGCCGTACACGATGGAGCTCGTCCGATTATTTCGGACGATTTAATTAGAAAGGCTTTTCAGGGAGCTTACGAACACCAAGCAATTGTATTGGCACAAAAGAGTGTTGAATCGGTGCGTTTAGGAAATATATCCACAAATACCGCCACAGATAGAAATCAGATTTGGCTGATACAAACTCCACAAGTCTTCCTCGGAACATTGTTGTTAAAATCCTACCAACAAGATGAAGATCCACTTTTTACAGATGATGCTTCAGTGGTCGAAAAAACGGGCAAAAGTATTTATATTGTTGAAGGTGATTCTAAGAATATAAAAATCACCTATCCCCAAGACTTACAAATTGCCCAACTTTATTTAAAACTAATTTAAATGGTTAAGCATTGCCACGAATAACACGTAGTAATACAACGATAATTGCAATCACCAAAAGAATGTGGATGATATTATTTCCAGCCGCATAACCTCCAAAAAAGCTTATCGCCCAAATGATAACTAAAATAACGGCGATGATGTACAGTAAATTTCCCATTTCCTTATAATTTAATACCTAATTTATTTTTTATAGGTATAACAACGAAAAAAGGACTATAGTTTTATATTAAATAGATTAGGTTATATCCAACTGTAATCTGTCATAGGCTAGAAACATATTTTCGGGCAATTCTCCTGAAACAACTTCATGCAATCCCATTCGATGCCCAATATGTGTAAAATAGGTTTTGTCGGCATGAATATCATCGGCAAATTCAATCGCCTCTTCCAACGTTAAATGTGAAATATGAGATTCCTTCTGTAAAGCATTTACGACAAGAATCTTTACTCCTTCCAATAATTTTCTTGATTCGTCAGAAATGAACTTCGCATCAGTAATATAGGCGAAATCTCCAATTCTAAAGCCCAACACAGGCATTTTATAATGCAGGACCTCGATAGGCATAATTTCCTTTCCGAATAAAGACAATGGCACACCAGCCTTTATCTCTTCCAAATCCAGTCTAGGCGCTCCTGGGTATTTAATTTCCGTAAATGCATAATAAAATTCACGCTTTAGTGCTTCATGAAGTGCTTCGGTGCCATAAATTGAAATAGAACTATGCTGCTGATAATTAAACGCTCTAACATCGTCCAGTCCCGCAATATGATCTTTATGTGAGTGCGTCATTAATACGGCGTCCAAATGCATAACTTTCTCGCGCAGCATCTGGTATCTAAAATCAGGACCGGTATCGACAACCAATGTATGCTGATTGTATTCAATAAGAATAGAAGAACGTAATCTCTTATCACGTTTGTCTTCAGATTGACAGACCTGACATTGGCATGCTATTACTGGCACCCCTTGTGATGTTCCGGTTCCTAAAAATGTTATTCTCAAGCTACAATTTTTGATTTCAACACATCTTCATATAGTGGAAGAAATTTTTCAGAAATAACCTCCGAATCAATATCAATATCCAGTAATATATTCCACAGTGACTGGATTTTTATTTCAAGATTCGAAAACTTATTGACTACGACCACTTTTGTCGTCTGCAACATACAGGCACCGGTACGAAAGGAACCTTTCTCGTACCTCACTTTATACCCCTGCTCTTTGAAAAACTCCTCTATTTTCGTTAAACTGCTTTGTGTAAACGGTAACAAAATCTCTCCTCCTTTTAAATTTCTACCTCAGTCTCCCAAACTTAGATAAATTTGATTTTATATACAAATAAAATCACGAATGTCAATCAATCGACCAACTTAAGGAGTTCATTGCCAAAAGTATCCCAGCTATATTTCTTTTTCTCGTCAATAATATTTGTTCTAAATTGCTCTTCTTTATTGTAGTGGTAAAATGAAAAAATACCGTCGGCCATTTGACGGGCATCAGGTTCCACGACATAACCAACATACTCATGCTGAACTAATTCAGGCAATCCCCCAACGTTACTGACAATCATCGGTAAATCAAAATGATAAGCAACCTGCGTAATTCCACTCTGTGTAGCACTCCGATAGGGCAAGACCACACAATCTGCCGCTGAAAAATACCTTCCGACCTCCTGATTAGGAATAAAATCAGTATGCATAAAAATAAACTCTTCCAGTTTATACTTTTTTATAAGGTTCAAATAAGGAGCAGGGTCACCATAAAATTCTCCTGCGAGCAGCAATTTCACCCCAAGGGTACGTATTCTGGGATCAGCCAATGCCTCCAGGAGGATATCCAAACCCTTGTATTGACGAATAAAACCAAAAAACAATACGACTTTATCCCCCTCGGCAATCTTAAGTAATCGACGTGCTTCCTTTTTACTCTGATGTACACCATAGTTATCATAGAGTGGATGCGGCGTATATACCGCTGGCATTTTCGGGCTTAACATTTTCAGATCTGCCAGCACACTTTTACTCATGGTGAGACAAGCATCAACAGACTTTAAAAAATAACGAATCAATAAGCTATCCCCTATCCGTTGTTCATGAGGAATGATATTATCAGCGATGCATACAATCTTAGTATGTTTATTTTTTCGAACTTGTCGTTGAATTGTTCCCAAACAAGGTCCAAAAAACGGCATCCAAAATCGTACAATAAGCAAATCATAATTTGCCTTTTTTAGTTCTTTACCTACCTTAATCCAATTAAATGGATTAATGGAATTGACCGTGGTCTTAATATGAAGGCCAGCTGGTGCTGGCTCATCCGAATATTGAGACTTTCCGGGAAAAAGGAAATTAGGATACTGTAAGCTGAAAGAATAGATGTCCACTTCATGCCCTGCTTCCTGAAAGTGAAATGCCAATCGTTCATTAAAAGATGCTATCCCACCGCCCCTTAACGGATAAGCGGACCCTAAAATCACAATTCGCATAATTAATTAAATGACTTTCTCAATTTGATAATCATTCCGATCGGAGCTGCTTCTAGACACTAACTCAGCCAAAAAACCAGTCAGAAATAATTGTGTTCCCAAAATAATCGCTGTCAGCGCAAAGAAAAATAAAGGTTGATCTGTTATATCTCTAAATGGTGTGCCGCTGGCGATACTCATCAATTTGTGGCAAATTAAATAAATGGAGATAAATAAACCTGCAAGAAAACTAATCACGCCCATAACACCAAAAAAGTGCATCGGTCTTTTCGAAAATTTCCCGACAAAAAATATGGATAATAAATCTAAGAAACCTTTCACAAAACGACCCGGGCCAAATTTGGTGGTACCATATTTACGTGGGTAATGCTGTACTACCTGTTCCTGTATATTGGTAAATCCTGCCCATTTTGCAATAACAGGGATGTAACGATGCATCTCGCCATAAACTTCGATGTTTTTGACAACATCTTTCTTATAAGCTTTAAGACCACAATTAAAATCATGCAGGTTATAAATTCCAGACATCGATCTTGTCACCCCATTGAATAATTTGGTTGGGATTGTTTTGGTCAATGGGTCATAGCGTTTTTGCTTCCAACCCGATACTAAATCCGCTCCCTTATTCACGATCCGATCATACAGTTCAGGAATCTCATCTGGACTATCCTGTAGATCTGCATCCATTGTAATAACCACATCTCCCTGTGCAGCAGCAAAGCCTACATTTAAAGCCGCAGATTTTCCGTAATTGCGTCGGAACTTTATCGCAGAAATATTCGTGTTCTTTAACTTCAACTCTTCGATAACTTTCCAAGAATTATCTTTACTCCCATCATCAACTAAAATAATTTCATAGGAAAAATGATTGGCCGCCATAACGCGGTCGATCCAAGCTGTCAATTCGGGTAAGGATTCTTCTTCATTAAATAAAGGAACAACAACAGAAATATCCATGTGAATGTTAATCATGCTAAAAATGTAGTATTATAATACCAACAAAGGTATTACTTTTTCAGTAATACCTTATAGGGTCAATTTTATTTTATTAAACACTAATTGGTCTCTTGTTTGATCACCAATTTTTCTCGTTTTGTCAAGGCTGATAATAGTAATGCAAAAACAAATTGAAACATCAGCGTGATGGCCAACCCTTTGAGCACCTGCCCTAACGTTATCTTTCCAATAGCATCAACTTGCTTTTCAAGTTCCGCGATTTTTGAATCGATAACCTCATCCGGCACATTGTTCTTCTCCATATACTCAATTGTAACATTAATTGTATGTGTCACCACCTTTTCTTGTAAAGTTGGATTAATGAAATTAACATACGCCTGTGTCCCAATTGTTGAAATAATAGTGGAAATAGCAAGCATCATAAATATGGATTTTAATGCTATAGAAAAATTCCAGTATCCGCCATTTGCTTTCCTAAGAGAGAAAGCGAAAAGCGCAGAAATAATAACAAAAAGACCAGTATTAACAATAAATGACATCGACATTACCCCCCAAAAGGAATTTAAGTCTTTGACAACAAACAAGACGACTAATCCGAGAATGAAAGAAATTATTCCCAGGATAACACCGTAGATAATACTTTTCTTTTTGTCAATTACCGCATCAAATCCTACATTACTTTGGTTGATTGAATCTGCCATAAAAATTATTTGTTATAGTAAGTACTAATTATTTGGTAAAGTGCAATATCAAATGCCTTATTGGAAGACGCTTCTGCATACTCTTCAAATTGTTTTTCAGATGGTTTCAACTCACTAAAGAAGCTCATAATAGGATAAAAAAGTTCGTAGACTTCACTTCTCGGATTCAATCCTTTTCCTACTTTTGCAATTTCAGCATACGGGCTATCTACTACAATTTGATTGGCAATGATATCTTCATAAATTTCATGCTCATCCTGAAATTCATCTTCATCAACTAATAAAAATTCCTTTAAGAAATCATCCAATTCAGGTTCAATCTCATCGTCCTTGCATTCCCCTAAATAAAGAAAAATATTCAACAATTCTGTTCCCCTATCTATAGTTTCATCTTCTATAGCCTCCCATTCCTCGGAATCCAAATAGTCATCTTCAAGCTTTAAAACATCATTGGAGAAAAAGTTCATGAGTAAAAGGTCTACATAAACCTCACGCAACTCATCAAAAAGTGGATAATCATCAAAAGATTGATCCAACAGTTCTAATTTCTCTAAATAATTTGCTTCCGTATTGAATACGGCAATAATCTTTTCAAGAAATTCCGGGGCAGTCGAGATCCCATCAACCTTGCCATAATTTAATATACCTGCCTCAACGGCTGCTTTAATATTTGCTTCCATGGTTTTAATCGTTTTTTATGATTTGATTATTATTGATGATCAATTCGACAGCACCTTTTAAAGTCTGTCCAAATAATGGAGAATTTTTAGATTTAGATCTATTTGTTGTTTCATCGAAGTTCCAAGTCTTCACAGGGTCAAATACGACAAGATTGGCTATTGCTCCCTCCTCAATAAGAGGAACTTCAAGTCCTAGAATCTGCCGGGGTCTAACTGAAAGACTATTGACAATTTGTTCTTCATTTAATCCAGCACGAACCAAGAGTGGTAATACGGTCTGCAGTCCAATAATTCCATTTTTTGCAATATGGAATTCAACATTCTTAAATTCTATTTCATGCGGTGTGTGTTGCGAAACGACAGCATCGATAGTACCGTCCTTAACGCCTTTAAGTAATACCTTCAGATCTGCCTTTGTGCGTAATGGGGGGCTTACCTTATAATTACTATCAAAACCGACAATATCATCATCAGTAAACACCAATTGATGTGCAGCAACATCACATGTTACTGGAAGACCTTTTGCTTTCGCTTTTTTTATCAGATCGACAGCTTCTGGAGTGCTGATGGATGCAAAATGAATTGGAGCTCCAGTATATTCCGCTAAATACAGATCACGAGAAACCATTAACGATTCGGCCAGGTTAGGAATACCTTTCATTCCCAAATAAGTACTCATCGCACCTTCATTCATTTTGTTTCCACCTGCCATAGACTCATCTTCAGCATGTGAAAAAATCAATCCATCGAATCCCTTAGCGTATAACAACGCTCTGCTCATTAATCCCGCCTGCTGTACACTCCTGTTTCCATCACTAAAAGCGACAGCACCCGTTTGCTTCATATCAAATAGCTCGGCCAGTTCTTTCCCTTCTCTCTTTTTACTGATCGCTCCAATTGGATGTACATCAACAATATTTCCTTTCGCTGTATTGACAATAAGTGCAACCTCGGAACGGCTTTGAATCACCGGTTCGGTATTAGGCATTACGGCTACTCCAGTAAATCCACCAGCAGCAGCTGCTGCGCTTCCACTAACGATGTCTTCTTTGGTTTCTAATCCAGGTTCTCCAAAATTGGCATGTAGGTCAAAAAAACCTGGCGCTAAAACTTTTCCGGCACCATCTAAGGTTTCTATGTTTTTATCAGCTACTTTGACAGATTTTCCAATCTGTGCAATCTTTCCCTTTTCGATAAATACATCAACTTGCTGCTGATGAAATTCGTTACCAGGTAAAATTACTTTAACAGAAGTAATCAATAAGCTTTTCATATATGAATGTGATTGAAATTAAAAGGATACAACTTATTTATCGAAGCGGGTAGCGTGCGCAGTAAGAATGGACAGACAGTGGCTTTATCACTATAAATCATATAGCTATAAATAACTTTTTCGCGTGATGCTCGTGATTGCTTCATTTCGAGAAACAAAGTTACAAAATACAAATTTATTATAGAACATTAAAAATAGATTTCAACGAGGAATAACTAGGCATTTTCTCCCCACTGATAATGTTTAAATTCAAACCCAGCAAGACTCAAAATCCGATCAACCACGGTTTCTGCGACTTCGTCCAAAGTCTTTGGTAAGCTATAGAATGAAGGTGATGCCGGACAAATGATACCTCCGGCCTCTGTCACCAATTTCATGTTCTGGATATGTATAATACTTAGTGGTGTCTCACGGGTAACCAAAATCAATCTTCGTCGCTCTTTTAACACGACATCGGCCGCTCGGGTTGTCAAATCAGAAGACACACCGTGGGCTATCCTTGATAATGTCCCCATTGAACACGGACAGACAATCATCGTATCATAGCGAGCCGATCCTGATGCAAAAGGAGCAAAGAAATCACCCTTGTCATAAAACTTGAACGGCACATCCTGATAACTCTCATCGCCCAACTCCGCACGCCATACATCCTTCGCATTATTCGACATCACAATCCCAACCTCTGCGATCTGTGTTTTTAATACCAATAGTTTTTTAAGTAAAACTTTAGCATAGATTGAGCCGCTAGCTCCAGTAATGGCAACAACAATTTTTCTCTTAGACATCTCTTTTAAAATAATAAAAACAAAGCTATAAAAAAAGGGTCGTAGTGAGAAACACCCGACCCTACATCTACCTATGAAAAACATGCCCTTGGGAGGGGCTTAACAAAAGTACATCTACTTTTTAATTTACAAAAACATTATGCGCATTACTACACATTTGTGTATATAAAATACCCTAAAAATTCCTTTTTCCCAGATTTTAAGATCCAATTCACCCCGCAAAAAAAAACTTCTTCCAAATTTCAGTTCAATCCAAAGGAAAATTAAATACAAATATTTTCGCAAATCAAACGCTTATTCTCATCAATAAAGTCTATTTTAGTAACAACGTTAGACAATTTGTTAAGACATGAACCTTTCCGTTTTAGAACAATATATTGAAGAAGGCAAAAGCCATGATATCGACTTATTATTGATTGGGAATCCCGAACTTTTACAAGAAACAACGAGTCATGGAATTTCTCCCCTACTATTGGCTTGCTATTACAACAAACCCCAGATCATACGGATACTTTTACAACACACCAAATCCATGACTATCCATGAGGCTTGCGCGGCTGGGTTAACTTCATACTTGGAGGCCATTATTTCGCAAGCACCATCTGTTGTCAATGAATGGTCGTCACAGGGCTTTACGCCATTAACTTTAGCAACATATTTCAACAAAACAGATATTGTACGTCTTTTACTGTCCAAAAAAGTCAATCCGAATGTCGTAACCAAAAATGAACAACTCACCACTGCGCTACATATTGCCGCTGCAAACAACAATGAAGAGATCGGTAAGTTGCTAATCGAGGCCAATGCTAATGTCAATGCCATTCAAGCGACTGGCGAAACCCCACTTCATTTCGCTGCCCAATATGGTAATATCGATTTTATTGTTGCCTTACTCGAAAATGGAGCCGACACCAGAATCATCAATATTTCAGGGTTAGCTCCAATGGACCTGGCCTTTGAAAAAGGCCATAAAGAGATCGCAGAGATCTTAAAAAATTAATTTCTTTTTAAAATTTCGCATCCGATTCTGCAATGAAGGCAGCGTTTCCGATCACAGTAAAATCTCTTTAATTGTAAAATCCCCTGACTTTGCAATGCGCTTTGAACTTGCCAATCATATTGGGCAAACTGTCTCACAACCATATTTTTTTCTGAAGGAAGCTGCTCCAAAAGAGTTAGGGCCCTATCAATATAGGTCTGAATACTGAAATATTTACCGTATGAAAAAAGAAAAACAATAATCACATTAATAACAAGCGTGTCAATAGTTTCATTACCCAACCGAAGTGTTTCTTTTATCTTCGTTTTTGTACCAAAGGAAAAATGTCCGTCAAAATAATCACTTAGAGACGCTATCTTAAATAATTTTCGAGCTCTTTCCAAATCATCGACAGCCAAAATCTTAGCAACGCCCAACTCGTTCTTGCTAAACAAGACAGCTAATTGAGCAATTCGCCGTTCGGGAAAATTATAAGGTCTCATTCTCATCCTCTTCCAAACCCCATAAACAACCTCTATATCGTGTATATGCTTTTGATACTCAAATTCACCGGCTAACTGCTTCATATACTCGCTTCCTGACTCCTGAATTAACAACCCACTAACACCAAAGAAAAGAGCTTCTATTTTAAATAGGTTTGAACGATATTTTTGTAAAATGTTCCAAGGTAATTTCTCCCCAAGCTCCTGAAATGTATCGGCATTAACTTTTAATCCTATACATCTGCAAATCCATACCCATAACGTTTTTTCCCAATCCGTATTAAATTGATCTAAAATCACCAAAACTTGTTGAACCTTCATTTCTAGGCGTTCAACAGCTAAAGTACTCAGCCACATGGATTTTTTTAAAAGATCAATTGAACCAAGCTGAAACTCACAAGGTATCGAACTTTTTGCGTTCATCATCGTTGAATACCGTTCCAACAGATGCTGTTCGACATATTCCGAAAGCACCAATGTCGGTATTGATGTACCGTCATTTCGGTAAATAACTTTATCGTTTCTCCAAACCACATGTAAGATAACGTTATTATAAACGGCATCTTCTTGATGACAATGTCGATCCCAATCCGAAGATTGGATATGCATCTCGACATGACCAAACCAATCATTATCTTTACACCTAATATGTGACATGAGGAAATCGGGGCCCGAATCTGTATTGTATTGCCCCACATGAACAACGGCCAAGGGTTCACCATCCGTAGAATGCAACCCATTTGCACGGAATAGCCGAAGTTTCCAGATAAACTGCATTAAGTTTTCTGTAACTAACATAATTGTAATTTAAGAATTAAATTAACCGGCTATGGCTTAATTCCCTAAATATACAATTTAATAATCACTGTTTCTTATAGATCTTTAAAAGATCATTGGAAACCAATTTACTTTCAAGCAATTGTCCACTAAATTGTGGAGCTGTAATTCCATTAAATAGCTTTGTTTCGGTTTCAAACACCCTCGCCTCATCCCAGAGATCCGCATCGATAAACATTTGCAGCGTAGCACGTCCTCCTTCTATGATGATTGACTGAACATCCATTAAATATAGTTGATAAAGAATATTCTGCGGCAGATACAACCCGTAATTTTCAAGCTCAATATACTTAACATTTGCTGTCCAATCTGTCTTTTTAGCATTGAAGACGATTGTATCAGCTTGATCATTTAGAATATTGGCATCTAGTGGAATGGCAAGATCTCTATCTAAAAGAATACGCAATGGGTTGTTACCCTGCCATTCTCTTACGGTCAGACTGGGATTATCTACAACTGCGGTATTTGTACCGACCAAAATAGCATCTTCCTCTGATCTCCAGCGGTGAACCAACTGTCGGCCAGCAGCATTGCTTAACCAAATTTGTTTATTTTGCATCCCCATAAAACCGTCCTTCGACTGCGCCCATTTTAGAATAACATAGGGGCGGAATTGACCAATACGTGTAAAAAACCGACGGTTGAGCCATACTGCCTCTTTTTCCAGTAAACCAATTTCAACTTCAATACCTGCTTCGCGTAGTATCTCAACTCCCTTGCCATTCACCTTGGCGAAAGGGTCCAAACAAGCGATATAGACTTTTAAGGGTTTTAGCTCTGCAATCATATTGGCACATGGCGGTGTCTTTCCATAATGCGCGCAAGGCTCAAGGCTAACATAAAAAATACTTCCCTCGATAAGCCGTTTTGCTTTTTCCCCATACTTTTGCACAACCTGCTGTACCGCATTGACCTCAGCGTGTGGTCCACCATATGGAGAAGTATATCCTTCACCGATAATTTTACCGTCCAAAACAATGACAGCCCCAACCATTGGATTGGGACTCACTGAACCTGCGCCCATTTGGGCCAGTTCCAAACAACGATGCATATATTGCTTGTGCATATCCATGGATACAAATCTATGAAAATCGTACCTTTGACACATGAAAATACTTCAAGATTTCGAATTATTATTTCAACATGAGCTTCAGGGGTTATATGATGAGGATGAAATAAAAGCAATATTCTTAGTGGTTGTTGCCGAAAAGTTTGGGTTAAATAGAACCAATTATCAATTGAGAAAAACAGATATCGTCAAGGAGGCGGATAAGGCTGAAGTACTTAGCATCCTTCAGAATCTAAAAAAGCATAGACCTATACAGTACATACTCAATAAAGCAGATTTTTATGGTGAAGTTTTCCAGGTCAATGAATCGGTCCTCATTCCACGCCAGGAAACTGAAGAACTTGTCGATCTGATCATCAAAAACCACAAATCTTCTCAAAACCTAAAAATTATAGATATCGGAACTGGCTCTGGCTGCATCCCGATCACCCTATCAAAGCATCTCAATAATGCCCTAGTAACAACGATAGACATCTCAAAAGAGGCGATAAAAACAGCACAAGAAAATGCTAAGAATTTAAAAACTCAGGTTCAATTTATCAATGCGGATATATTTGAATGGGAATACATTTTCTCCGACCAACATTATAATATCATTGTATCCAATCCGCCCTATATAACCCCGGGAGAAAAGCAGCACATGAATCAAAACGTATTGGCTTATGAACCTGAGCTCGCATTATTCATTGAAGAAAGCGCTCCATTGATTTTTTATGATGTTATTTCATCCTTTGCTTTGAAACATTTAACCCCAGATGGAGATCTATATTTTGAAATCAATCAATATCTCGGTCCAGAAATGAAGGAACTTATGGTCAAAAAAGGATTTGAACAGGTCAAACTCATAAAAGATATCAATGGAGCAGACCGAATAATCCATGCAAAAAAAGCGCGATAAAAAAAATAATCCGTTTATTTATTAAGCAGTTAAGGCCTTTTCGTCAAAATTTGCATGCTATAATTTGGCATATATCAAAAGAAATTCTACCTTTGTATCACTTTCAAAAACAGAAAGGATTCCGTAGCTCAGCTGGTAGAGCAATACACTTTTAATGTATGGGTCCTGGGTTCGAATCCCAGCGGGATCACTAAAGAAAAGCTAATCGCAGGATTAGCTTTTTTTGTTTAACACTTGCGGAAAACTTCTTTTTCATCAACAACGCTTTTCTTGATCTCCATTTGAAAACATGTTTTTTATCTTATCTTTATAATTTCAAGAATTTTCGGGCTTAATACATTAAAAACACTAACCGATAATATAATAATAATTCTAGCGCTACCTACCATCGTATTGACGCTAGAACAAATTACAATCAATGAAAGAGGATCGAGCACATGAAGAGATTTACGTTAAAAGAGATTGGCCAACAGTTAAACCTATCTCCAGGAACCATTTCCAAAGCACTAAACGATAGCCATGAAATAAGCGCAGAAACAAAAAAGTTAATTTTAGATTTCACGCAGAAAATTAATTATATACCAAATTTCTCCGCAAAAAGCTTAAAAACGGGGCGATCAAACACCCTAGCGATCATTGTTCCATTTATCTCAAGCTCTTTTTTCTTTGATTTTTACGAAGACATCTCCCTCATTCTATCGCAGACGAATTATAAACTCATCCTCTTGCAGACTTTTAACGATGAGAAAAAAGAAAAGGAAGCACTGGAACTTTGCATACAAAGCAATATCGAAGGAATAATCATTTCTCCTGTAAAAAATGATTCAAGTTTATCACTCTTGTTTTATATCATGGAACAGATCTGCCCTGTGATTATTTTTGACCGGATAAACCATCAACTCGACACCTTTAAAATCGGAATCCAAAACAACAAAGTCATCTATCAGGCAACAGAAGAAATGATCAAAAACAAACGCGAAAATATCATTCTTTTATTATGCAAAGATATCGGTGGAAATGTAAGCAGAATAAAAGGATATAAAGATGCCCTCTTTAATGCCTCTATTCCTTTTAAAGAAGAAAATATTGTTGAAATATCCTACTCAAGCCCCAAAGATAATATCGATGACGAACTGGAAAGCAAAATAAACACGTTATTAAATAAGCCCTCCGCTCCAAATGCACTCCTCTCAACGACAGACACCTTGTCGCTAAAAGTTTTGCACATATTAAATAAATTAGAGGTGAAAATTCCTGATGACATGAACTTAATTGGCTTTAGCAACACCCCTTTTGCCAACAGTCTCAACCCATCTTTAACAACAATCACCCAGCCAACACAGCTTATGGCAGAAAAATCGGTAGAACTTCTCTTGCAGATGTTAAAGAAAAAAAACAAAAAGAATTATTTCGAATTCGAGACGTATTTTTTGGACTGCAGTATCGAACACCGAAAATCTACATCATCCCTTTAAAGAAAAGGTCAAAACCCCACTAAGGAATTTTGACCTTTTCAGAAAATACCGATCTCTACTATTAACGATCGACTGCAACATCCACCAATTAAACCTTACTTAATCAATGATCGCAATGCATGGACAGGCAAATCTATTTTAGTATCATTGGATAGATTCCCGTTCAATGTTCCCCATTGCAAACTATCTAAACGGACAGATGATTTTCCTTCAGTTTTGATATTCAGAAGACCTACTTTGGCTTCAGGTCCCTTCCTATTGAAATAAACTTCTGAATTGTTTGCCACAATATCTGCACTTTGATAATTCGTACGCGGAAGTCCCAAAACACTATTCGTTGTGTTAACAAATAAACGACCGACAAGAGAATTCCCCTTACTGTCCGTCCCGCCAAGATCATCAATAGTGGAATTTGTCAGGTTCAGATTCAATGTATTTATAACGGATTTCTCCGCAAGGGAAAATACCTCAACGCTATCACCTACGACAGTCAATTCGTTCAACCTGGCGGACAACTCGTTAATACCCGCATTTTTTAATTTTAAAACCCTAAGATCAGGTGAAAAAATATAGATTGACTTATACCCCCCCTCTCCTCCTGATAAAAGATCTAAGGTAAGATTGCCAGATTGATCGACATTCGCTTTCACAAAGTCGGCTTGACTTTTATTAACTTTAACCATAAACTTATCGCTTTTCACCCAATACAACCCTACACCGCTTGCATTGGTACCTACAATATAAAGCTTATCGAAAGCTGCCAAGGGGAACGACCGGTAATAAACATCCTTTGCACCTGGCTTGGATACCTCCTGCTCAACATCAGCATTATATTTTTTCGCATCCACTCGATTTATACGAACAAGGTAGGACGCGACAAGCATCGGAACCGCGAATAAGCCTATTGCTAATCCCATTATTATTTTTGTACTTAATTTCATGACTCATTTTGATTAAAATTCTGACTTACAAACCGTCTATAACGTTGCTCTAACTCATCCAGACCGATTTCCAATAAATAAATATTACGAAAAAACAAGGGAAGATCTTCTTCTAGAAAAATTGCCTTTCTATATAACTTCACATTCTTCACCGATTCTTGTGTCAGAAAAAAACCGATCCCGCGCTTATTAGCTATGATTTCTTTTTGCTGCAACATATCATAGGTCCGCATAACAGTATTGGGGTTAACCTCCATCTGAACTGCCAATTCCCTTACTGAGGGGAGTTTTTCATCCACTTTCCAGGTCGCTAGCAAAATATGATCACATACGTACTCAGCAATCTGAAGGTAAATGGCTTTATTTGCATTGAACTCCATATTAAATCTCCTTTTCTTTCAACCTTAAAAAAGCAACCGCCCAAATCATTATGGCAAGCAACACTCCTACAGCGCCGATCAATGCAAAAATATGATTTGAATCAGACCAATAGTTATTATCCATTGTACCTACGGTATCCTGGGTCTGAGTCTTCATTAAGTAAACAAAAAGACACATCCAAACTACACAGTAAAGCACAAGAAAAATAGCCGTCTTTACATATTGATAGTTTTGGTAGACGATCCCACCAAGTAAGAAAATTGCATTCAGAAGAATTGGTACAAAACAAAAATAATAAGCCGGTTCAGGATATTGAACCTTGAAAAAGTACTGCCATAGATCCACACTGACCGTCTCTCCTGATGGCTGTACTTCATTTACAACCACAGAACCAACGCTCCTCAAATAAGAAACAAATGCCAAATCGATCAAATAAAAGACCAATAAATATGAACCAATACTCACGACAACCGTATAGAATAAGCTGACCAGAAACTTTTCCAATTGTGACGCTGGGATCATCAGCTCAAAAATCGCCCGGGTCTTCTTCCCTAAATCAGCAAAATAACTGCTCGAGATAACCGTTACAAAAAAGAGTCCCAAGATACAAAACAACGGTGCTCTGAAATTTAGCAACGAATAAACAGTATTCTTTTTGATATCATCATAATTTGATCCCAAATTAACTGCATAAAAACCAAAAATTACCCCGGCAATAATCCCTATTGACATCAGATAAATTCGCCCAAAACCAATCCATTGTCTTCGAATCAGTCCAAAAAAACGCGTAGCATTAAATAGATTTGACATATTCATCATGTTTAATAAGGTCCGTAATTTTTTCCTTGCACTGTAACACTGCATTAAATAGCAACTCCAAATCCAGTTTCGAATCTTCTGCCGCCGAGTTTGGGAGAATAACATTAAAACCGCCTACTCCTTCTTCGGAATAGAGGGTATCCAAAGGCAACTCTCTTACTTTTTTAAAGCATAAGCGATCAGTAATCACATGCATCGGAGCGTTGAGTGCAACCTTATGATCATCAAGTAAAATAACAGCATCAATAAGATTATCCAGATCACGCACCTGATGTGTGGAGATAATTACACATCGATCATCAGTAATGGCAGAAGCCATGATCTTTCGAAACTGAACCTTAGAAGGAATATCCAAACCATTCGTTGGCTCATCCATGATGATCACTTTTGTGTTGGACGCTAAACCGAAAGAAATAATATATTTCTTTTTCTGTCCATAACTCATGCTTGCTAATTTTTGCTCAATGGGAATATCGAACTCACGAATAAGCTGATCAAAATATACCTGATCGAAGTTGGGGTAGAACCCTGCATTAGCCTTCAGAAACTGTTCTGATGTTACGGCAGGGAGATAAAACTCTTCCGGAATAAAACTAATCTCCCTTAACAAGGAAGGTTCCCTTCGATTAGGGTTATGCCCCAGCACATCAACTTGCCCCGAAACAGGATATACCAAACCGGCAATATTCTTAAGCAAAGTTGATTTGCCAGCACCATTCTTTCCCAATAGGCCATAGATATGCCCCTGCTTGAATTCAAGATCCATATGAAGAAAAAGGGGCCTTGATTTACTATAGCTGAAATTTAGATTTTGGATAGTAACCATACTACTGTATTATTTAATTAATACACTAATATAGAAACGGATTTTGTATAATTCCAAAAATATTTAAAAAAAAATACAGGCAGAGGTTTACTTACGCTCAGGCATTATTTTAATTTAATAGCGCAGATCGGACATAATAAAACATATACATTCAATTTATATAACAAACATAATACTATGATAAACAAATTGTTATTATAATAAATTATGAAATTCGTAATCAAATAAAACATCATTTTTATCGATGTGCGTTATCCTTAAAAACAACACGCAAATCGCAACCACCTTCAAAAACCCGGAATAGCCGCATTCTCAGCTAAAACAAATCAAAACCACACAAACCCTTCGGGAATGACAAACATCACCTCAGAGAGGCTAAAAACAACTAAAAATAAGGCATACAAGCGATCTTTAGTTATTCACAAGCGAATACCTTCGTTCTCGATCATTTGGACGGCCTATTTGGTCCAGCTAATCGTTATTCTCCGCCTGATAGATAAACGGCGAATTACACATAACAACAGCATTAACCAAGAGTTAAAAACAATACAAAGCTACCTAATAACCAAAACAATAAAGTGCTTATATAAAGTAAAAATACATATAAATACAAGTCCCTTTGATCAGAAGACGTAGACAATTAATGAAAAACCAGCATCTATTCTATAAGCTGGTATAGTTTAAGATAGCTTTAAATCTATTTTATTACCATCTTTGTTTTCATGATGAATTACATTTATCCCTTCATTCTAGCGATGCATTCTTTATGGAGATGGGAAGTACTGATTATACTAGCAATTAGTCTTTCAACCTTTTTTTATAAGAAAAAACAGCAGCTTCTATTCTCCCCTATCGATCAATTTCTTGTAAAAACCACGGTTATTTCTTTCTATATTCAGCTAGTTTTAGGTATTAATCTCTATATACTGAGCCCCATCACACAGTACTTCCTACGACATTTCGACGAAGCAGTCCACCTGAGGCAAATTCGCTTCTTCGGTATGGAGCACAGTAGCATGATGATTATGGCTGCAATTTGCCTGACATTGGGTGCCCATAAAAGCAAAAACGCCGATACAAACGATCGACGTTTTAAAACATTATTAATCTGGTTTGGACTAGCTTTACTGATTATCCTTAGTTCTATTCCTTGGGAATTCTCTCCCTTGACAAGCAGACCGAGTTTTCGATCATTTTAATTAGCTATTTTTCCAGTTGGCTTTTCTTTTATTACGCATGGCATCCATTCCCTCCTTGAAATCATTGGTTTTACGCAAATCTGCCAAGCTCTCTAAGAGAAAGTTATACTTATCATCATAATCTTGCTCTTTTAGCCTTCGCAGTGCAACAAAACCTCTCGATATAGCCAAAGGAGCATTTTTAAGAATAGTTTCTCTCAATTCAACCAAGGCAGTTTCTTCAACATCCAAAATTCCGGACAGAATACCCTTATCCAGCGCATCTCCCGCAGAAAAAGAATCTCCCCTGATACAAAGATCCATCGCTTTTCTTTCAGGCATATATTCCATTAGCAAGGCCAACACCTGAAATGGAAAGAGTCCGATTTTTACTTCTGGCAAAGAAAAACGTACATGTGGCAGTGCAAACAAATAAGTGCAAGATAATGCAATCAAAAAACCACCTGCAATAACATCTCCCCTAATAACACAGATTGAAGGCTTATCTAAACAGGCAAATATTTCTGCCAAAGACTTTTCAACCTTTGGAATTGCCGGATTACCAATATCTACTGTAGGATCCTCAAAAGCTTTAAGATCCATACCCGCACAGAACACCGGACCTTCAGCCTCTATTTGTACTAAACGAATATCGGGATTGCTATTTGCCAGATTCAATGCATAGGCAATTTCGTTCACCATAGTCGGACTAAAAGCATTTCTTTTATCCGAACGAGCTAGCGTCAAATTGAACACATGCTGCTCAACGTGCACCTTTATAAAATTCAGTTTTTCCATCTCAAAAATCCCTACAAAATCATTTGCCTGAAGCTATGCTCCAATCCGAGTATTTCAGCATCAGTTCCTCGTCCAAAATAACGCAACAAGAGTTCTGAAGGTATATTGCCAACCAAATCATCTTTTGCAAATGGACAACCGCCATAACCAAGCAATGCGCCTTCAAATTTACGGCAACCTGCGAGATAAGCGGCTTCAATCTTAGCAAGACTCTCCGCTTGCCTCGCATGAAAATGTGCACCTATTTCCAGTTTTGGAAAACTGGCTTTAACAAAAGTGAATAATGCTGAAATCTGATTCGCATCGGCTTCTGAAGTTGTGTCTGCCAAAGAAAATTCCCGGATACCCAGATCGTATAATTTCCCAATCCATTCTTCTACCAAAAGTGGGGACCACTGATCCTTGTATGGGTTCCCAAAAGCCATGCTAATATAAATAACTAAAGATTTATGATTAGCGTCTGCCAAAAGTTTCATTTCTTTTACTTGCTGATAAGAAGCCGCCAAGCCCATATTGGTATTTCGACGTTGAAATGTTTCCGATATTGAAAATGGATACCCTAAAAAGTCGATTTTTTCCTCTAGAACGGCTTCTTCTACTCCCCGAAGATTGGCGACAATCGCCAATAACTTCACTTTTTCATTCTTTCTGATTCCTTCCAGGACTGCTTTTGTATCCGCCAACTGCGGAACTGCTTTCGGCGAAACGAAAGATCCAAAATCAATAACATCAAACAGCTCACTTTCGATTAACGTATTGATATGTTTAATTTTCTTATCTGTCTCAATAAAGTTATGAAGCCCTTGAACAGCGTCTCTTGGGCAATCAACCAATACAACTTGATCCCTCATCATATGCTATAAAATATCTTTCTCAATCTCTCTGGCGATCACCATTTTCTGAATACTTGAAGTCCCTTCACCTATGGTACATAGTTTAGCATCTCTAAAAAACTTCTCGGCAGGATAGTCCTTTGTAAATCCATAACCACCAAAGATCTGCACAGATTCATTCGAGACACTAACAGCAGCCTCCGACGCATAAAGTTTAGCCATCGCTCCAATTTTAGAAACACGGTCCCCATGATCCTTTAAATAGCCCGCCTGCCTCGTTAACAATTCGCTTGCCTCTACTTGTGTAGCCATATCTGCAAGTGCAAAAGAAACTGCCTGAAATTCGTAAATCTTTTTCCCAAATTGCTCACGCTCGTGTGCATATTTCAGCGCACACTCGTAAGCTCCGCGGGCAATACCCAAAGAAAGTGCCGCAATCGAAATACGTCCGCCATCCAATAATTTTAAAGCCTGTACAAAGCCCTGTCCTTCCTCACCGATGAGTTGATCCCGATGAATCCGACAATTATCAAAAAAAAGACAGGCAGTTTCTGAGGCACGCATCCCCAATTTATTTTCTTTCTTTCCCGCAGTAAATCCAGGTGTACCTTTCTCAACAATGAAAGCCGACATCCCTTTTTTATCCCCCTTAGCCCCAGTTCGTGCAATAACGACAGCAACACTAGAACTGATGGCATGCGTGATAAAATTTTTAGAACCATTTAACATGTAATGATCACCATCTCTCTCCGCAAATGTCGTCATTCCGCCGGCGTCAGAACCGGAACCGGTTTCTGTAAGCCCCCAGGCACCGATCCATTCAGCTGTCGCCAACTTTGGAAGATAACGTTTCTTCTGTTCTTCACTGGCAAAGCTTAATATATGATTTGTGCACAAGGAATTATGCGCCGCCACAGAAAGCCCGATTGAACCACATACCTTGGAGATTTCATCCAAAACGGTAATGTATTCCTGATACCCGAGCCCTGATCCGCCATATTCTTCAGGAACGATTACTCCCATGAAACCGTGTTCGCCTAACTTTTTAAAAACTTCTATTGGAAATATTTGGGCTTCGTCCCATTCCATCACATAAGGTTTGATATGATACTGTGCAAAATCTCGTGCACTTTGTCTGATCATATCCATTTGTTGTTTATTTTCAATAAACATAAGCATGAATATTAAATTTACAATCGGTAATTCAATTCAAATATATCAAAATATTTAGGAATAAAATTGCAAATATTTTAAAATTTTATTTTAAATTTATCTAAAAATAAGAAATTCTTAATTTAACAGTTTTTAAAACCAAGATTATAAATTATGAAGGAGCTACTCGCATTACTTCGCCAAAAAAGAGAAAATTTAAAATTCGGTGGCGGCATCGATAAAATAAAAAAACTGAAAGAAAAAGGCAAAATGTCAGCCTGGGAAAGAATAGAATATCTACTGGACCCAGACCGTGAGTATCTTGAAATAGGCATGTTTGCCGGCGAAGGAATGTACAAAGAACATGGTGGATGCATAAACGCAGGATGCGCAGCGGTACTGGGTTATGTAAAATCCAAACTATGCGTCATTGTCTCCAACGACGCGACTGTCAAAGCTGGGGCTTGGTTCCCAATTTCTGCCAAGAAAAATCTACGCGCACAAGAAATTGCTATGGAAAACAACTTGCCAATTATCTATTTAGTAGATTCCGCCGGTGTATTTTTACCGCTACAAGATGAAATCTTTCCAGACAAAGAACATTTTGGACGTATATTCCGTAACAATGCCCGAATGTCCTCCATGGGGATACCTCAAATTGCAGCAATTATGGGAAGTTGCGTAGCAGGTGGCGCTTATTTACCTATTATGTCCGACTACGCCTTTATCGTCGAAGGAACGGGATCTGTATTTTTAGCCGGCCCTTACTTGGTCAAATCTGCGATAGGTGAAACTGTAGATGCAGAAACACTCGGCGGAGCTTCTACCCATTCGGAGATATCCGGCGTAACAGACAATAAATTTCCCGACGACCAAAGTTGTTTAGATGCTATAAAAAATGTTATCGATAAAATCGGTGGAAATCCAAAAGCTAATTTCGATAGAAAGATAAGCCTACCCCCAAAAACTGATCCGAGTAAAATAGTAGAGATTCTTCCCGAAGACAGGACAAAACCTTATCGCATGCAGGATATCCTGAATGCAATTGTAGACGCAGAGACTTTAGAAGAATACAAGCCAGATTATGGGAAAACCATTGTATGCGGCCTCGCCCGCATAGATGGCTGGGCTGTCGGGATCGTTGCTAATCAACGCGAGATCATTAAAGCCAAAAAACCTGGCAACACCATGGAAATGCAGATGGGCGGAGTCATCTATAGTGATTCAGCAGATAAAGCGGCGCGCTTCATCATGAATTGCAACCAACAGCGCATTCCACTTGTTTTTTTTCAGGACGTCACTGGTTTTATGGTAGGGAGCCGATCTGAACAAGGGGGGATTATCAAAGACGGCGCAAAAATGGTCAATGCAATGGCCAACTCCGTAGTCCCAAAATTTACATTTATTGTCGGAAACAGTTATGGCGCAGGAAATTATGCAATGTGTGGAAAAGCGTATGACCCACGACTAATCTACGCTTGGCCTACCGCCCAAATGGCAGTCATGAGCGGTGCCGCAGCAGGCAAAACACTGTTTCAAATCCAAGAATCAGCTTTAAAGGCCAAAGGTCAAGAAATTAATGAAGAAGAGAAAAACGACCTCCTTAAATCCATCGAAGACCGGTACAACGAGCAATTGAGCCCATATTACGCTGCTGCAAGACTATGGGTTGATGGAATTATAGCACCTGAAGAAACACGAAAAGTTATCAGCATGGGAATTGAAGCTGCCAACGAAAAACCTATCTTAGACCGGTATAATGTAGGTGTTATACAGGTCTGAGTGGAGTAAAGTTAAATTCGAAAACCCCTCAAACGGCAAACTTCGTCATCTGAGGGGTTTTTAAATTAGCTATTTTATAGCTATATTTAGGATCTTCTCCAGATTTTGCTAATCGCTTCAAAGTCCAACAAAGATTCTCGATTCCGCATAATGTCTACTGACACCGCTTTTTCTACGGGTATCCCCGAAAAGATTTTCTTAATAGGCAGCTCCAGTTTTTTGCCGCTTAACGTATAAGGAATAGCCGCTACTTGAAAAATATCGTCAGGCACATGTCGCGGACTATATTGCTGCCGAAGCACCCGTTTAATCTCACCTTTTAACATGTCATTCAATAAGCCAGTGTCCAATTGAACAAAAAGCAACATATCAGATGATCCATTTTCATGATCTACGCAAATAACCAAACTATCCAAGACCCCCTCGGTTCTATTTAAAACATTATAGATCTCCGCAGTACCAATACGTACGCCGCCACGGTTCAGAGTGGCATCTGAACGCCCGTACATAATTACTCCATCATGGTCAGTAATCTTAATCCAGTCACCATGACTCCAAACACCGCTATATTTATCAAAATAACTATCGAAGTATTTTTTATTCGCCCCATCGTTCCAAAAATAGATGGGCATGCAGGGCATGGGAGCTAAAATAACGAGTTCTCCAACCTCCCCATAAAGTGGATGACCATTCTCATCAAATGCTTCTATCTTAGCTCCTAAGGTGCGGCATTGAATCTCTCCTGCATAAACATCACGCAAAGTGCACCCCGAAAGAAAGGCGCTGCAAACGTCTGTACCACCACTTAATGAGACAATTTGACTTTTTGGAAACTGTACATTTAGCCATTCAAACACATCTGGCGGAAGTGGTGAGCCTGTTGACCCTATTGTTTTCGGCTGATAAGCCATGGATTTTAAATCTTGATCTTGACAGGAGATGAGATAAGCAGCCCCAACGCCAAAATGATCCACCTTACTTTCTTGTGCAAACCTCCATAAACTCAATTTGTCGGGATAATTCGTAGCTCCATCATATATACACAATGTATTTCCCATTAAAAGGGCCGAAAGCGCATAATTCCACATCATCCATCCTGTAGTAGAATACCACATAAATCGATCGCCGTCTTGCACATTTTGATGCAGTCCAAGTGCTTTCATATGTTCCAGCAGCATACCACCAACTCCATGTGTAATGGCTTTAGGCTTCCCGGTAGTTCCCGAAGAATACAAAATCCATATTGGAGCATCAAAAGGCATTGCCGTAAATTGGAGCTTAACTTGTGTAAGATCCTTTTTCAGAATCTCTTCCCAAATAGGATCATCAATCAAAACACAAGCCACTAATGATGGTAGCCGCTGCGAAAGTTGCTGAATACTTTCCGCCTTTTCAAAAAGACGTCCATTATAGTAATAACTGGAATTTGCGAAGAGTACTTTGGGTTCAATCTGCTCAAAACGTTCCTGAATACTTGCCTCCCCAAAGTCGGGCGAACAACAGGACCAAACCGCACCGATGGAATTAGCAGCCAAAAATAACGCAACTGCTTCGATGCCATTAATCAATACACCAGCTACACGATCTCCACTTTGTACACCTAATTCTTTCAAATAGACTTGGAGTTTGAGAACCATGGATTCCAACTCAGTCCATGACACCTCTCTTTTAGCATGCTGTTCAGATTGAAAGATTAATGCAGGACGCTTTTCCGTTGTGTTCCGAAATACGTGTTCAGCATAATTCAAAGTAGCCCCACTAAACCACTTTGTCCCAATAAAGCTTGTGGAATCTGCCGGTAACTCGACAATGTTTGTAGGAGCTGAATGAAATTTTAAATTAAAATAGGCGGCTATACTCTTCCAAAAATTAGCCAGTTCCGTCGTTGACCATGCCCAAAGGTCCTGATAGGATGGAAAGAATAAGCCATGCTCATTCTCCACATATTGTTTAAACTTATTGATCTCAGCTAGAGATTTTTGCTCTTCTGTTGGGCTCCAGAGTAATTTTCCCATAATAGTTAGCTATAAAACGGTTATATTCAAACTTAGGTAAATTTACGTGTATATGCAATTTTAAATAGCTATAACGCCCTATAACAACACACTGTATTTTCGGATTAAATACAGATGTTAAATTATAATACTTCAATAGCCGTATTCATTTCTACCGGATGCCCCGTGCACAAAAGTATCCTTCCTTGTTCAACTTCGCGATCTGTTAAAACCTCATTATAATCCATTCTTACTTTACCTCTTGTACACTGTGAAATACAGGTACTACACATACCGGATTTACAAGAATACGGCAACTTAATTTTATGTTCCAGCCCGATGTCCAAAATAGATTTGTTATATGGCACTTCAAGATTATAGGTTTTGCCTTGAAAATATAATTCGATAGCATAGGTCGTTGTATCAACTTCCTTTTCGGTCTCGTCATCATCATCCTCTTCATTTTCGGGCAATAGAAATGTCTCTCGTTTTATCTGATTGGAATCAAATCCCATCCCCAAAAGGGTAAAACGACATAGATCCATATAAATCACAGGACCGCAGGTATAAAACAAGGCATCTTCCTTATTTCCAAACAAATGATCGTTAACAATAGCATGTATATAATCTCTATTCAACCTGGCCTTCATCAAGTTTTTACTATTGGAGTAAATCCACACAATTGTTAAACGATCAGGAAATCGGTCTGCCCAACCCTCCAATTCGGATCGAAACGGTGTTAATTCCAGCGTACTATTACTGTAAATTAACACTATTTTAGACTTACTTTCTGCGAGAAGCGCTGTTTTAAGAATAGCGTACAAGGGTGTGATGCCAATTCCAGCAGCAAACAAAAATAAGGTCCGAATCTTTTCCGGTTCAGGTTCATATACAAACAAACCCTGAGGTTCCATCGCGTTGACGATATCCCCCTCCACAATAGTATGGTGGAGCAGTCGAGATATTTCCCCATTTTCGACACGCTTAACAGTGATGCTTAAGGGCTCATTATTATCCGGCGAACTATTAAAAGAATAAGAACGACGTACCTCACGGTCACCAAACACAAAAGAAAGCGTAATAAACTGCCCAGCTTTATAGGAAGGATAGTCTCCTGCTATAGACTCAAGCTGAAAAGTAAGGTTATTATTAGGTTGGGGGATGATTTTTGAAATCCTTAATGTATACATAGATCAAACTTAGCTAAATTTGATTTTATAAACAATTATAATTCTTTAGCCAACCTGTCCTATAACTGCCATGAAATGCCTTTAAAACAATAGAAATTAGGGGTAGCGAAATTACCGTACATCAAAATTCGAAACAAAGCATGCTGCTCTACAGATGAATTTATAACAATTTTGTTGTATTACAATTAACAGACAATTCTTGGACAATATTTGCAAAATTTCACGTTATATTTATATCAAAACTAATCACAATAAGATTATATGCAAACACGCAGAAACTTCCTTCAAAATGCAGCAAAAGCTACGCTAGGCATCGCTGTATGTGGATCAATATTACAAGATATTGCTTCCGCGAAAGCTACTGAATTACATGCCGCTACCTTAAAGTTTTCCCAAGTAAAATTACCATTCAGTTATGCCGCTTTGGAGCCTAATATTGATGCGTTGACGATGGAAATCCATTATACAAAGCACCATATGGCCTATATTAATGCCGTTAACGAAGCCATTCTTGCTGAAAACATCAAGGAAGCCTCAGAGGAGCAACTTCTAGCAAACATATCTAAGTACTCTCCAAAAGCAAGGAATAATGCTGGAGGAGCCTGGAACCATAACTTTTTTTGGGAAAGTCTGTCTGATAAGCCGAGCCAGCCATCCGAAAAATTATTGACTATGATCAATAAGACATTTGGTTCTCTAGACAAATTCAAAGAACAGTTTGCCGCTGCAGCAACCTCACGATTCGGTTCGGGATGGGCCTGGTTGCTTTTGGATGACTCAGGTAACTTAAAAATTAGCTCTACTCCAAACCAAGACAATCCTTTAATGGATGTTGCAGAGGTAAAAGGTATTCCCATTTTAGGTCTTGATGTATGGGAGCATGCTTATTACCTGCACTATCAAAACAAAAGAGCTGATTATATTAAAAATTGGTGGAATATTGTGAATTGGAAAAAAGTCAATGAAAGACTAGCATAAAAAAAACTCGATTATTACTAATCGAGCTTTTTTTATATTCGCTATGAACCAACCTACCCTAGCTTTTCTTTTAATTTGTTGACCTGAAAGTCAACCAATTTTTGAAGCGGCCCAGAAGCGATCATTTTCATCATCATGTTGAGATCAGCATCTATGATAAAGGTCGCCTTTGTCACTGTATCAGCAATAACTTGCAATTCCCAACGAAGAGTTACGTCAAAAGGTGCCTTCTCTAAAGGAGTCAACTTAATAAGATGATTCTCAACACGCTCTTCTACGCGAAGAGCCAATTTCGCCATATTCTGTATTGTAAATCGCGCCTCGTCCGTAGTCGAAGACCAATTGTAGATATTTTCAGGCATCAACTGCTCATGATTGTTGAGATCCGCCAAAAACGCATACACCTCGCCGACATTTTTGTTGATTTCTGTTGTATTCTGAATAGTAGTCATAACGATAAATTAATCCTCTTTATTGAAAATTGTCGCCCCAAGTAGCCGGGTTCAATCGCCACTTTTTCAAGATCTCAATATCCTCTTCCAATACATAACTATTTTCAGCAGCGACCTGAATCAAAGCATCATAATTACATAGACTGAAATAAGGACATTTTGCATCAGCAAAATTATCAGTAGCTTGTTGCAATCCATAAGTAAAAATAGACACCAAGCCAACAACATTGCAGCCAGCCTCACGTAACGCCTTTACAGCCACTAAACTACTCTTACCTGTCGAAATTAGATCCTCAATTACAACTACGCGTTGACCGCTAACTACTTCACCTTCAATTAAATTCTGACGACCATGATCCTTAGCTGAGCTTCTGACATAAGAAAATGGTAGTCCCAAATCCTGTGCTACCAAAACGCCTTGTGGAATACCTGCCGTAGCAACTCCAGAAATCATATCCACTGATCCAAACTCTTCTTGAATAAGCTTAGAAAGCTTTTGACGAATGTATGTACGAATCGCAGGATGAGATAAAGTGATACGGTTATCACAGTAAATTGGAGACTTCCAACCCGACGCCCATGTAAAAGGACTTTTAGGTTGCAATTTTATTGCTTTAATTTGCAATAAGGATTCAGCAACTTTTTGTTCAACCTCATTTAAATTATTCATGGCGCAAATTTATAAAATTTATATGAACGAAACCGTGCTAATTTTAGCAGATTTTGTTCCATCGAAAATCAAAAACCCACAAACAATTAGTTTTCAAGAGATTGACCTCCAAAAACTTTTCAAACAATCTGAAATTGATAAAGTTCCAAAAACATATCTCTACATCAACAAGGATTTTGAAACCGTATTTCAAAACTTAAAAAATAAAATTAAGCTCATTAAAGCTGCAGGTGGGCTGGTGAAAAATGGTGATGGAGACTATCTTTTTATCTACCGATTAGGAAAATGGGATCTTCCGAAAGGTAAAGTGGAAGAAAATGAAAAAATGCGGGAAGCAGCTGTACGCGAAGTTGAAGAGGAATGTGGCATCAAAATCAACTACTTAGGAAAAAAAATCACCACATCATACCATACCTATTTTTTGCGAAATGGAGAATTCGTCTTAAAAGCAACGAACTGGTATGAAATGGGAGTCAACAAAGTCCCTAAATTGATTCCGCAAACTGCAGAAGATATCACAAAAGCAGAATGGCGTCATGTGGACCAATTTGAAGACATACGCAACAATACTTACCCCATTATCGAAAATATCCTAAAAAAGGCAAAATAAATTGCCTTTCTTAGGATCATCTGACAGGAATAAAAAAGATCATGCCTATTTTTATATTATGGAAAATATAACAGGAAAAAGAGCCTTAATTACGGGTGGTGCGCGAGGATTGGGGAAAGCGATTGCCTATGCATTAGCGAAAGAAGGTGTTCATATCGCGATTACCGGTAGAAATGAAGCTGCTTTAGAGGATACGGCCACGGAACTTGCCGAGCTGGGCACTGAGGTCACTTATGCCGTCTTTGACGTATCAAATTATAGTGCAGTACAGGAGGAGATCGAGCGATTGAAAAATACCTTCGGTAGCTTTGACATATTAGTTAACAATGCGGGAGTAGCATCGTTTTCCACTGTGCTCGACATGGATGTTGCCGATTGGACATCGATCATTCAAACGAATCTCCTGGGTACATATTTTGTTACAAAAACTATTCTTCCGCAACTGATTGAAAAAAATCAAGGCGATATCATTATGGTATCTTCGACTGCCGGATTAAATGGCGCAGCCACCACTTCCGCTTATAGTGCATCAAAGTTTGGCGTCATCGGCTTCGCCGATTCTTTAATGCGTGAAGTACGGAAAAACAATATTCGGGTATGTACACTTATGCCTAGTACGATTGCCTCGGATATGTCCAAAGATCTTGGACTTACCGATGGTGATCCAGAAAAAGTTCTTCAGCCTGAAGATTTCGCGGAGCTGATCATTGCTAATTTAAAACTACCAAGAAGAGCCATGTTAAAATCAGCTTCTTTATGGTCTACAAATCCCTAATAATCGAATAGCTATTCATCAGGATCAAATACAGCCCTTTTAATAGCTTTCTTTTATGATACAAAGAAATTGATTAAGATAGGAGCTTTCATTGCTCCTATCTTCTATAAACAAGCAATTATGAGTCAATTATTTTCATCAGTAAACATCGGAAATTTACAATTGAAAAATCGTTTGGTTGTATCCCCAATGTGTCAATACTCGGCAAAAGATGGTTTTGCAAATAACTGGCATTTGGTTCATTTGGGCCAATTTGCAATCGGCGGAGCTGCAGCAGTAATACAAGAAGCAACAGCAGTTAGCCCTGACGGTCGAATCAGTGATGGAGACCTTGGTTTATGGGACGACCAGCATATCGAAAAATTAAAAGAAATAACCGAGTTCATTAAAGCAAATAATTCCATACCTGGCATACAACTTGCCCATGCAGGCCGCAAAGCAAGCAGCAATAAACCTTGGCTTGGCAGGAATCAATTTTCACCAACGGACCTTCAGGGCTGGCAAACAGTTGCTCCATCTGCAATAGCTTTCCATGCAGGAGATTATGAACCACAGGAACTTGATGTTTCCGCCATTGAAAATCTGATTGAACAATTTGGAACAGCGACGAAAAGAGCAATCCAAGCCGGCTATGAAATTATTGAACTCCATGCAGCACATGGATATCTGATCCATCAATTTCTTTCACCACTGAGCAACTTACGAAAAGACACTTTCGGCGGGATCTTTGAAAATAGAATACGCTTTCTTATTGAAATTGTGAAAAGAGTAAAACAAGAAATAACAAGCCAAAGTTTATGGGTACGTATTTCAGCAACTGACTGGGCCGAAGCCGGCTGGGACTTAAAGCAATCCATAGCCTTATCACAACAGCTATATGCATTGGGGGTAGACCTGATTGATGTTTCAAGTGGAGGATTGGTCTCCTATCAAAAAATAGATGTAGGACCAGCATATCAGCTCCCTTTCGCCACCGCTATTAAGGAGAATACCAAGAATAACGTTGCCACTGTAGGTTTAATTAAAACTGCTATTGAAGCATCCGAGATCATTACGCGAAAGCAAGCAGATTTAATCTTAATCGCACGGGGATTTCTTGATGATCCACACCTTCCATTACATTTTGCCAAAGAATTAGACGCTGAAATTCCTTGGCCTAAACAATATGAAAGAGCAAAATAATAGGAGAGACATGGTAAAATAGTCTGTATATGCTCCATATCCTAAACGGACAAAAGATATAACAAATGCCATGAGATAAGTATTTAAAGATGAAATTAAACCTCAACAAGATACATCATATTGCCATTATCTGTAGCAATTATGAACGTTCAAAGAAATTCTACACGGGCATACTGGGCCTGGAGATTGCTAGAGAATATTATCGTGCGGAACGTGATTCTTACAAACTGGACCTCAAACTCAACGATCATTACATTATAGAACTTTTTTCGTTCCCATCACCGCCTAATCGGCTCAGCTTTCCAGAAGCTGCCGGTTTAAGACATCTTGCATTCGAAGTCGATAATCTCGACATCGAATTAAATAAGCTCGAAAAAGCAGGTGTATCACATGAAGGGATCAGAATAGACGAGTTAACAAATAAACGCTTTACATTCTTCTTTGATCCTGATCAGGTTCCAATAGAACTATACGAACGTTAAAACAGAAAGCGGCATTGATTAAAATCAATGCCGCTTTCTGTTTTTATTAGTGTACCACTAAGTGATTACAATTTACGTTTCACTTCAACTTGTTCGTAAGCTTCAACAATATCTCCTACTTGAATATCGTTGAAACGGTCAATATTCAAACCACATTCATAACCCATTGAAACTTCTTTCACATCGTCTTTAAAACGTTTCAACGATGCCAGTTTACCAGTATGAATTACAACACCATCTCTGATTATGCGGATATCATTATTTCTATTGATCTTACCTTCTTTAACCATACATCCGGCAATCGTACCCACTTTAGAAATTTTGAAGGTTTCTCTGATTTCAACCTCAGCAACGATTTTCTCTTCAAATTTCGGCGCCAACATACCCTCCATCGCAGATTTGATTTCATCAATCGCATCATAGATGATCGAATATAAACGTACATCAATTTGCTCGTTCTCTGCCAACTTACGTGCGTTTTGTGTTGGACGTACTTGGAAACCTATGATAATCGCATCGGAAGCAGAAGCTAACAATACATCTGATTCAGAGATTGCACCCACTGATTTGTGAATGATATTAACCTGAATTTCGTCAGTAGACAATTTCAATAATGAATCTGATAATGCTTCAATAGAACCGTCCACATCACCTTTAACGATAATATTAAGTTCTTTAAAGTTACCGATAGCCAAACGACGACCGATTTCATCCAAGGTAATATGTTTAGTTGCACGCATGCCTTGCTCGCGTTGTAACTGAAGACGTTTGTTAGCTACAGTTCTAGCTTCAGACTCGCTTTCAAGAACATAAAGCTTATCCCCTGCTGTTGGTGCGCCGGCCATACCCAAGATTTGCACTGGAACAGAAGGTCCTGCCTCTTTAACACGTTCACCTCTTTCATTAGTCAAAGCCTTCACCTTACCTGAATGCGATCCCGCTAAAATAGGGTCTCCAACACGTAATGTACCACTTTGTATCAACACCGTTGTCACGATACCACGACCTTTATCCAAAGCTGCTTCAATTACTGAACCAACAGCACGTTTTTTCGGATCAGCTTTTAGATCTAACATCTCAGCTTCCAATAGAACTTTCTCTAATAATAGGTCAACATTTTCCCCCGTTTTTGCTGAAATCTCTTGCGCTTGGAACTTACCGCCCCAGTCTTCAACTAAGATATTCATCGCAGAAAGCTGCTCACGGATTCTATCAGGATTTGCTCCCGGTTTATCTACTTTAGTAAATGCAAATACGATTGGAACTCCTGCTGCCTGCGCGTGGTTGATCGCTTCTTTTGTTTGCGGCATGACGGCGTCGTCAGCTGCGATAACAATAATAACAATATCTGTTACTTTGGCACCACGGGCACGCATCGCTGTAAAAGCCTCGTGACCAGGAGTATCCAAGAAAGTGATCTTCCGACCATCCTCCAATTTCACCGCGTATGCACCGATATGTTGGGTGATACCACCCGCCTCACCAGAAGTAACGTTCGCCTTACGGATATAATCCAGTAAAGAGGTCTTACCATGGTCGACGTGTCCCATGACCGTTACAATAGGCGCTCTTGAAATCAAGTTCTCTTCTGTATCCGGTTCTTCCAATTCAGCAGTCTCCTCATCCTCAGGTTTGATAAACTCTACCTGATAACCAAATTCATCCGCTACAATGGTTAAAGTTTCCGCATCTAAACGCTGATTAATTGACACGAACATACCCAAACTCATACAAGTTGCAATAATTTGGGTTACCTGAACGTCCATCAAATTAGCTAATTCGTTTGCAGTTACGAACTCTGTAACACGCAATACTTTTGCCATCATTTCTTGCTCCATTGCAGCTTCTTCCGCATGTTGAGCAACATCATCACGTTTCTGACGTCTCAATTTGGCACGTTGCGCAAATTTACCAGATTTACCTGCACCACTCAAACGAGCAAGTGTTGCTTTGATTTGATCTTGGATTTCCTTTTCAGTAGGTTCTTCCTTATTCTCAACAGGTCTTCCCTTACCTCTATTGTCAAAACGATTACCGTGTTGCGGTCTCGTACCTTGTCCTGGTCTACCTGAGTGTTGGTTGTTACCTCCTTGTCCCGGTCTACCTGGGTGTTGGTTGTTGTTTTGCCCTTGACGATTGTTCGGGTTGTTGTTAGGACCATGATTCCCACCTCGGTTACCTCCTTGTTGGTCCCGGTTGTTGGGATTGTTACCATCGCGCGGTCCACGGTTTTGATTATTATGACCTTGACCTTGCCCCGCATTTGGGTTTACTGGACCATTTGGATTCGTACGCTTACGCTTACGTTTCTCATTATTATTTCCAGCATTTGAAGATGAAGCCACTGGTTTGTGGGAAGGTCTAGCAGATGGTAATTCAATTTTACCAATGACTTTAGGACCTGTCAATCTTTCCGCACGAGCAGAAATAATTTCATCTCCTTGTTTTTTCGCAGGCTCCACTATTGGAGTTACTGGCACAGCTTTCGGCGCTGTTTCTTCTTTTTTCTTGTCTTCTACCTTCACAGGTTCAGTTTTTGTCTCTACAACCGGAGTTGCTTTTACTTCAGTTTTATTTACTTCGGGTTTTTCTATTTCAGCTTTTGGTACAACAACTTCCGGCTTCTTTTCAATAACCTTTGGTTCTTCTTTTTTCGCTTCAACAATAGGCGCTTTGACTTCGGCTTCCTTCTTTTCTTCCACCTTAGCTTCAGCTTTAGCCTCTACAGGCGTTTCTTTAATGGTTTTTGGTTCCTCCTTAACAGGTTCTTCCTTCTTGACCTTACTTCCGCCTCTATTCAATGCGTCAAGATCAATCTTACCAACCACCTTCATACCACCTTGATGAACGGGCTCCTCCACTTTTGCAGGAGTAGTTTCCTTAACAGAAGGGATTTCTACTGTATTCTTGACCAAGATTTCCTTGGATTCATCATGATCTTCGAAATCCTCATTCTTAGATGATTCCTTAGGAGAAGAGGACGGCGACTCCTCACGACGAATTTTGCCAATCACAATTTGTTTAGCTTCATCTTTCAGTGATTTGTCTCCCTGAAACTCTTTTAACAGCACACCATACATCTCTCCGCTCAATTTAGTGTTAGGCTTTGCTTCTACATCATATCCTTTTTTCACTAAACATTCCACGGCGGTATGTATCCCGATGTTGAGTTCCTTTGCTGCTTTAAGCAAGTTTGTTCCTTTTCCTTCAGTCATCTATAATATAAACTATTTTAATATAATTACAAAAATATGTTTTTTTCCATCCATAAACAATTTATTCCGAATGTTAGATAGAAAAAAATTAACGAGCTGAATTTTATTCAAATTCAGCTTGTAAAATACGTACAATCTCACGAACAGTATCCTCTTCCAAATCGGTACGTCTAACCAGCTCTTCCTCGCTAAGAGACAACACCGACTTCGCTGAATCCAAGCCGACACGTTTCAATTCATCAATAACCCAGCTTTCAATCTCATCGCTGAATTCTTCGATATCGACATCTTCATCAAACTCGTCATTTTCGCGATAAACATCAATTTCATAACCAGTCAATTTACCAGCCAATTTAATATTATGTCCCCCACGTCCAATGGCTAAAGAAACTTGATCCGATTTTAAATATACAGCCGCAGTCTTATTTTCTTCATCGATTTTGATTGAGCTAATTCTTGCAGGGCTCAAAGCACGAGCGATGTACAACGAATGATTTGTTGTAAAATTAATTACATCAATATTCTCATTACGCAGCTCACGAACGATACCATGAATACGAGACCCCTTCATACCAACACAAGCTCCTACAGGATCAATACGATCGTCATAAGACTCAACAGCAACCTTTGCTCTTTCCCCTGGCTCACGAACGATTTTCTTGATCGTAATCAAACCATCGAAAATCTCAGGAACCTCAAGTTCAAATAAACGTTGTAAGAACGCAGGTGCAGTACGTGAAATAATAATCTTCGGATTATTATTCATCATATCTACTTTATGCACAACTGCGCGAATGCCATCTCCCTTTTTGAAATAGTCAGCTGGGATTTGCTCTGATTTAGGAAGAATTAATTCATTCCCGTCCTCATCCAATACCAAGATCTCCTTTTTCCAAATCTGATAGACCTCACCAATGACCAACTCTCCTTCTCTATCTTTATATTTCTTAAAGACCTCGTCTTTTTCCAATTCCAAAACCTTAGATACAAGCGTCTGACGTGCCGCTAAAATTGCACGACGACCAAAGCTTTCCAATGTGATCTGTTCAATAAAATCATCACCTACTTCCAAATCTTCATCATGCTTTCTAGCTTCCGCTAATTCGATTTCAAGGTCATCATCTTCTGAAAACTCATCTTCAACAACGACACGCGTCCTCCAAATCTCCAAATCTCCGTTATCTGGATTCACGATAACATCCACATTTTCATCCGTACCAAAACGACGACGGATCATACTACGAAAAACCTCTTCCAATACTGTAATAACAGTAGGTCTATCGATATTCTTAAACTCCTTAAACTCTTGAAAAGAGTCTATCAGATTGATGTTGCTGTTACTCATTATTATTAAAATGAAATTACCACTTTTGTTGCTTTTATTTGATCAAAAGGAAGTTCTTTTTCTACCTCTTGTGCTTTTTTACCTTTTTCTTTTATCTTTTGAAGAACATTGATCTTCATCTCGTCTACGGTCAATAATGTACCTTCAACTTTTGTATTATCGTTCAACTTTACCTGAACTGTACGACCTATATTCTTTTGATACTGTCGGATATTAACAAAATTAGCATCAATACCTGGAGATGAAACCTCTAAACGGTAAGCATCATCAATTACATTTTCCTCCTCCAAGTGGAAACCAACATGACGGCTCACCTGTGCGCAATCATCAATATTCACACCATTATCTCCGTCCAAAAGAATCTCGAGAATTTTATTTGGGCGCATCTTCACACTGACGATAAACAAATCCTCGCGATCTGCAATTTTTTCCGCGATGAGTTCAATAACTCTCTTTTCTATATGCTGCATTGTTCTGTTTCTAGAAATGCTAAATTAATTGAATTAAAAAAAGGGGGCTATACGAGCCCCCTTCCTTTCAGATATGCAAATATAGCATTTTATAAAATAAAAAACAAACTCAGATAGATTGTTTTTATATTCAATATACCTACAGTCCCTATAAAAATAAGCTATCGATCGCTCCTCAGTCCTTGCAATCATCTTCACAGCGTGACTAAATAATAAAAATACGTAGATAATTCTCCACTATTTAGAACCATCCACCACTGCATTAATCGTCTTCTGCATTTGCGCCATCATGCTTGTCAGGGTTTCTATGGTTGGCTCCGGAGTAGGTTCGGGCAGCTGTGTACTGATAAAAGCCTTAGCCTTCCACACTTCAAGAATATCAGCAGTCTCTACCCAATAAGGCTCATAGGTCTTATTATCAGAAACAAGCTTCAAACCTTTATCCTCTTTAAATTTAAAAGCAACGCGTTTATACACCACACCATCTTCTTTCGACACGACAATATAGGTACTTCCTGGTTTAATATCATGCCAATTTTCTACGTATTCGGCCACAATAATAGAACCAGAAGGTAAAGGCAACATCGAATCCCCTTTTATTTCAAAAGCACGAAATGTCCCCTGACCAAACATAGGTAGCGAAAACTTTGGCAACTCAGCAACATATTCTGGATCACCATATCCATTTAAATACCCCGCACTAGCCTTAACCGGAACAAGTTCGATATTTTCACGATCATCTGCATCCACAGTCACACTAAGCACCCTTAAATTTGAGGCATTGCTTTTAGGAACCGGCTTCCATTTGTCATCAATAACATCGTTTGCCAACTCATCCATAGTCAAACCATAGAATTCGGCAATCTTCTTTAATAACTCATATTTAGGCTCTGCTCGATCTTCCTCGTATGCACCGACAGACGCACGCTTAATTTCCATAAGATCAGCAAATTGTTGCTGGGTGATTTTTTTTCCTTTTCGAAGGAATTTCAGATTGGACGAAATATTTGACATATTATTTTTTCAAAAAAATATTTTGCAAAAACTAATTTTATTAGTAATATTGTGCCAATAAAATTAGTAAATATATTTTAAACGTCCAAATAATTTAGCATTATGAACAATTTTATTGTATATATATCAACTGACAACAATCGGAAGCACTTTAAAATCGGTCTCAGTTCCAACATCTTTAGTACAGTAATGGAACTACAGCAGTCCAATAATTTTATTTTCAACCAGGGCCCTAGCTTAAATCGAATAATCTACACAGAATCTTTCACAAATTCGGAGACCGCCAATAAGAGAATAAGTGAACTGCAACATTTTACAACCATGCAAGTCGAAAGGCTCATCCGTAAATATAATCCTAATTGGAATAATCTTTTCCCTCAGCAACACCAAACGTTCACCAAGAGAGATTCCAACCACGCAGCCTAGCATAAAAAAAGCCACCTTAGTTAAACTAGGCGGCCATCTTTATTTTTTAGATATATCTTTAACTATTATCAGTTTTGACTACCAAGCTCCTCCAACGAGGATGACCCCACGCTACTCGTTCCGCTATCAGCACCTTCAGTATGATTACGCTCAACAGGATGCTCCGTTCCCTCTTCCTCAGGCCCGATAAATCCTTCATCAGCGGGCTCTTCTACTTGTGTCGAATCACTTTGCTCTGGTTCCGGATCACTATAACGCGGAGTTTCGCATTTGTAAGATTTCGTAATTTCAACAGTAGGACTAGGAAACTTACCTTGCGTATACCCCAATTGTTTGTCTTTATAAACAGACTCCATATACACCCCAAATATTGGTAATGCTGTACGAGAACCTTCTCCCGAATGAGAATTTTTAAAGTGAATACTCCGTTCGTCACAGCCAACCCAAACACCTGTCACCAAATCTTTAGTCACTCCCATATACCAACCATCTACATATTCGGAAGAAGTACCTGTCTTTCCTCCGATTTCATTTTCCTTATCAAATAAATCCCATTCCCACAATCCCTGAGATGTACCTCCAGGTTCTTCCATACCACCCCGCAGCATATACGTCATCAACCAGGCATCTTGTTTATCCACCACTTGTTTACGCTCCGCCTGAAAAGTGGCAATAACATTACCATCATGATCCTCGATCTTAGACACCAATAAAGGTGAGACACGCTCACCGTGATTCATCATCGTCGAGTACCCGTTCACCATTTCAAAAACAGAAACATCATTAGGTCCTAACCCCACAGAGGCAACAGGATTTAATTTACTTGTAATACCACAACGATGTGCCGCATCAACAACTTTCGCGGGCGTAACCATATCAGTTAACTGAACCGTAACCGAATTAATGGAACGCGCCATCGCATGACGCAACGACATTTCACGATAGGAAAAATTCCAATCTGCATTTTTAGGCTCCCAAACCTCAACAGAATCTCCTTTATCAATCTTGATCGTAACAGGTTTATCCGTAATCTTATCACACGGAGACATCCCTGACTCCAAAGCAGCCAAGTATACAAAAGGTTTAAATGTAGACCCCGCTTGTCGCTTCGCCTGCATCACGTGATCATACTTAAAATATTGGTGGTTGATCCCACCCACCCATGCTTTAATTTCACCCGAGTACGGATCCATAGACATCATGCCTGCATTTAACATCATGGCATAATATTTCAAAGAATCCATTGTAGACATATCCTTTTGGATCTTACCACCATCCTTCCAATTATAAACTTCGATCTTCTTCTTTTTATTTAGGAAGTAATTGATGCTATCAGGGGTATTCGCATATTTTTTACTCAAAAAAGCATAATAAGGAGTTTTCTTTGCCAAATTATCCAAGAAGTTGGGTATAACCTTACCTGATAAATCACGCCAAGGCTCCTGGCCCTCCCAGGTGTTATTTAGACGTTGCTGTAATTCAATCATTTGTTTCGCCACAGCCTCTTCAGCATGCTTTTGAAGTTTAGAATTTATCGTCGTGTAAATTTTCAAACCGTCTGTATAGATATCATAATTGTTATCCTCAGACCATTTTTCCAACCATTTAGCTACTGCAGCACGTAAGTAAGAATCTCCACCCGCATTAAGATCTTGACTATTTTTATTCAAAACAATCTTCTCCTTAACCAGTTTATCATACTCTTCTTTTTTCAGAAAACCACCTTTATACATTTGACTTAAAACGGTGTTTTTTCGCACAAAAGCATTTTCGGGATTACGAATAGGACTATATAAAGTCGTACCTTTTAACATGCCAATCAAAACAGCAGCTTCGGTCTGATTCAATTGATTCGCTCCTTTCGAAAAATAGCGCTTTGCAGCAGTCTCAATCCCATAGGCATTATTACTGAAGGATACTGTATTTAAATACATCTCCAATATCTGATTTTTGGAATAACGTTGCTCCAATTTATAAGCCGTCATCCACTCCTTAAACTTCGTGATCACTAGACCCGCCACGGGAAGACGCGTCAACAATCCACCGGCCTTATTATAACGAGTACGATAAAGATTTTTAGCTAACTGTTGCGTAATTGTACTCGCGCCTCGTTTATCCCCTTTTAATGTAGAGATAATACCTGATCCTAGACCAAAAAAATCAACACCATTATGGCTATAAAAACGAACATCCTCAGTTGCAATCAACGCATTAGTAACAGACTTCGGAATACTATCAAATGGAATTGGATTTCTGTCCTCGTCGAAATACCGTCCAATTAAAACACTATCTGCCGTGTATAATTCCGTAGAGATATTAACACTAGGCATAACGATATCCTTTTTTGTTGGAGAATAACCAAAGAGCCACAAAAAATTCAATTGTATAGCACACACCAATATAATGATAAAATATACTGCTATAACAAGATAACGAAGAATCCTATTCTTAATACGTTTAAACATAAATGGAAATTTATCTTATATTCAACACATCCGACCAGCAAAAGGTTTTACACCTGTCCAATATGCCTTTTTATCTATTTTCAGGGGCTAAATATACAACTAAATAAATCGCTGTAATCAACTATTTACATTTTTTAACAATAAAAAACACCTGCCAAACAACTGTAAAATACGACATAATTCGAAAGGGTGGATTTTGGAAATTACAGCCACGATTAAACAACAAAAGACCTATAGGTAGAAAAAGGCCTAGTCTCAAATTTCTTTGCAACTTTTTCCCGCGTTCCACAAATATTATACCCATTTTTTATTTATTATCGATTTTATTTTAAAATAATAATGATATTTGTTTAAATTTAGATGTAAAAAAGTCAACTATTAGCATGTTAAAACAAACATTACAACAAAAGCTATTACAGAAATTGTCCCCGCAGCAAATACAATTTATAAAATTGTTGCAGGTTCCGACTGTTTCATTAGATGCGAGAATCAAGGAAGAATTAGAAGAAAACCCTGCGTTAGAAGATGGTAGCTTGACTAATATGACCGATCCTATAGAAGAATACCCCGATAAAGATCCAGATGACAATTTTGACAATGAAGACGGATTCGACTCAGAAGACTTTAGTTTAGAAGACTATATCCAGGAAGATGATTTCAAAGATTATGGCAATGGCTATGACTACGGAGATGACGATGACGACCGAAAAGAAATGCCTGTTGCAATTCAGCACTCCTTTTATGAGCAGTTACAACAACAATTAGACCTTTTAGCTTTAGATGACAAGCACTTTTTAATTGGCCAGCAAATTATTGGCAGTCTGGACGATGACGGCTATTTACGCCGGCCCATCATCAATCTTGTCGACGACCTCGCTTTTGGCCAAAATGTAATGACCGATGAACAGGAAGTATTGGATATGCTAAAGGTAATTCAAGATTTTGAGCCTGCAGGAATTGGAGCACGAGATCTGCAAGAGTGCCTATTGATCCAATTACAAAAAAAGGACACACAAAATCCCACAATCAAACTCGCTATTAAAGTCGTAGCGAATTACCTGGAAGAATTCACTAAAAAGCATTATGATAAATTAGAAAAATCTTTAGGCGTTTCATCAGAAGATTTAAAAAACGTAGTCAACGAAATTCTAAAACTTAATCCAAAACCAGGAGATTCTGGCGCAGTAGCAGGCAAGCAACTACATATTATCCCGGATTTCCATATCAGCAATAATGATGGAACACTGCATTTGACTTTAAATGGCCGAAATGCACCTGAGCTCCGCATAAGTCGTGATTACCAACACATGTTTGAACATTACGAGAAATCGGATCAAAAGGATAAAAAAATGAAAGAGGCTGTGCAATTTGTCAAACAAAAACTTGACTCAGCCAAATGGTTTATTGATGCAATAAAACAGCGTCAACAAACCTTACTAAAAACAATGAATGCAATCATGGAATACCAATATGATTATTTCCTCACAGGTGATGATCGTAAGCTAAAACCAATGATATTAAAAGACATCGCCGACAAAATCGATATGGATATATCAACTGTGTCGCGGGTAGCAAATTCAAAATACGTACAAACAGAATTTGGAACATTTCTCTTAAAATCGTTTTTCTCTGAAGCTATTCAAACGGATTCTGGTGAAGAAGTATCCAATAAAGAGGTTAAGAAAATATTGGAGGAGTGCATCGCAAAAGAAAATAAACGGAAACCCTTGGCTGACGAGAAACTCACTGAGATTCTCAAAGAAAAAGGCTACAATATTGCGCGGCGAACGGTTGCAAAATATCGGGAAGCATTGAACATTCCGGTAGCAAGATTACGAAAAGAGCTCTAAGAGCTCTTTTTGTTTTTCCTACCGACCAAATCCAAATTAAGAATAGTATCTTTGTGCTGTATTAAAATAAGCATTAAAGAATGAGCAAAGTAAAAGTTGGAGTTGTACAGATGAGCTGTACCGCAAGCAAACAAAAGAATCTCGAAAAAGCTATCGCTAAAGTAAAAGAAGCCGCTGCAAAAGGTGCGCAAATTGTGTGTCTGCAAGAACTATTTACCTCTTTATATTTCTGCGATGTGGAAGATTATGACAATTTCGCACTGGCTGAAGCTATTCCGGGTCCATCAACGGACGCCCTATCGGCTGTTGCTAAAGAAGCAGGTGTCGTCATTATCGCTTCATTATTTGAAAAAAGAGCAGAAGGACTGTACCATAATACAACCGCTGTATTGGATGCAGACGGTTCCTATTTAGGAAAATATCGCAAAATGCATATTCCAGATGACCCTGCGTTTTACGAAAAATTCTATTTTACACCAGGCGATTTAGGCTACAAAGTATTCAAAACAAAATTTGGAAAAATAGGCATCTTAATTTGCTGGGATCAATGGTATCCGGAAGCATCTCGAATTACCGCATTGATGGGTGCCGAAATTTTATTCTATCCTACTGCTATCGGATGGGCAACAGACCAAGATGAAGAAACCAACAAAGATCAATATAATGCATGGCAAACAATACAACGCTCCCATGCCGTTGCAAACGGCGTTCCTGTTGTATCCGTTAACCGTGTGGGATTTGAACAAAATGGTGCAATGAAATTCTGGGGTGGAAGCTTCGTGACGAATGGACAAGGTAAATTACTCTACCTTGCTTCACATGACAAAGAAGAAATTGAGGTCGTCGAACTAGATTTAAATGAATCGGACTATTTCAGAAAACATTGGCCATTTTTGAGAGACCGAAGAATCGAAACATACGCGCCGATCACCAAACGTTTTATTGACGAAGACTAATATTGGATATGCTAGCCATTTCAGTTTTGAAGGCATACCACTGTGCTGAAACAAACTGAAATGGCTTTTTTAATCCCGCTAAAATAAGTATGGAACAAAAAAAAACATTCACCCTGGACTATTTTGACAATTCCCCAAAACAACAGGGCTTCTCTTTTCCTGCAGAATGGGCAAAGCAAGAAGCCTTATGGTTGAGCTGGCCACATAAAGAGGAATCTTGGCCCGGGAAGATCGAAACAATATACAAACCTTATTGCGAATTTATTAAAGCCGTAGCAGCAGGGCAAAAAGTAAGGATTAACGTCGCTAATGAGGAAATGCAAAATTTTGCTATTACCGCACTCAAAGAAGTGACAACAGATTTTAGCAATATCGAATTCTACTTTAATCCGACTAACGATGCTTGGTGTAGAGACCACGGTCCCGCTTTTATTATTAACCAAGCAACAAATCAAAAAGCAGTAGTCGACTGGGGCTATAATGCCTGGGGTGGAAAATACCCTCCTTTCGACCTGGACGATATTGTTCCGACACGTATTGCCACAACATTCAACCTTCCTCTATTTGTCCCTGATATCGTCATGGAAGGCGGTTCAGTTGAGTTTAATGGCGCAGGAACAATCATGACAACAACGGCTTGTCTATTGAATAAAAACCGAAATCCACACCTGACAAAAGAGCAGATAGAAACTTATTTAAAAGAATTTTACGGTCAGGAACAGGTTTTATGGCTTGGAGACGGTATCGTTGGAGACGATACAGATGGACACATTGACGATATTACACGTTTCGTCAACGAAAACACCGTTTTAACAGTTGTCGAGGAAGATCCAAGGGATGAAAACTACGAGATACTTCAAGAAAATCTAGCAACACTTCGTTCATTTAGGCTCTTAAATGGAGAGCCACTGCATATCGTTGAGCTCCCAATGCCAGCACCGGTCATCTATGACGAAACAAGATTGCCTGCTTCTTATGCTAATTTCTACATTGCAAACGATATCGTTGTTGTACCGATCTTCAACGATAAAAATGACCAAAGAGCACTGGATATTATCCAAGGCTGTTTCCCTACACGTAAAGTCATCGGTATAAATTCCGTTGACATTATTTGGGGTCTGGGAAGTTTCCACTGTTTAAGCCAGCAGGAGCCGGCACTGAGCTAAAAAAACTATCCATAGAAAAAATGTCCCCAAAAAGTTAAACACTCTTTTGGGGACATTTTTTATGATAAAAAGTCGAGCATAGTTTTGAGTTTTTTTTGTTAAACTGTGTTAAACAACTATGACGTTTACCCCAGCTTTTTCTAACGATTCCACAAAGCTTGTATTTACTTTGTCATCGGTAATTAATATATCAATTTTATCAAAACCACAAATTCGTCCGAAACTTCTTCTTCCAAATTTGGAAGAATCTGCAAGAACGACAACTTTTTGAGCCGTATCGATCATAATGCGATTTAATTGAGCTTCCTGCGCACTTGACGTTGATACCCCGTACTCCAGGTCAATCCCGTCTACACCCAAAAACAATTTACTGCAATAAAAATCCTGTAATAAATTTTCTGCATACTTTCCCGTTACGGATGTTGAGGTCTTGCGAAGCGTCCCCCCCATCTGCATGATTTCAACCGAAGGATATTTGATCAATTCCATTGCAACATTCAATGCCGAAGTCACTACAGTAATATTTCCTTTAGGAACAATCTGCTTTGCTAGCGACTGCATGGTCGTTCCTGAAGCTATAATGATGGAATCATTTTCCTCAATCATTTCAGCCGCTTTTTTCCCGATCCTGCTTTTATCATCCGAACGAAGTTTCTCTTTTTCAAATACGGTACGATCAGTCGTATAAGGATTATATTGTGTTGCCCCGCCATGCGTCCTAAACAACAATCCACTATCTTCCAACAAGGTCAAATCCTTCCGAATGGTCACAGAGGAAACGCCCAATTCCTCACATAGATCAATCACCTGAACTACGCCGACTTCCTTTAATTGTTTTAAGATATATTGATGTCTCTCTACATTTGTCATGGCTCTATTATAATATGCTGTTAAAATACTAATCTATTATCGGTTTGTTCAAAGGAAAACACCAATATCTGGCAAAAATTTCTCGATATTGGTAAATTCCCGCAAATATGACCCTCTACTTAAATTTCCCATAGTAGAATTGATGTTAAAATAATGAAATTATTTAATTTTTTCACCTTGGTAGTCACAAATTCATTTTTCTTTTTAAAATAAAAATGAATTAAAATTGCAAAGGATCAGGCAGGACATATTCATACTCCAGTTCCTCTTGAAGTAATTCACCCCTAACTATTTTTTGAATCGTATTCGTTGCTTCGAATGCAAGTGGCAAAATATAGCCATATTTTTTTGCCGACGCTAGAATTACGTCCTTTTTTTTAGGATGTAAGGGAGCAACAACATTGTATACAGTATGTTTAAGCACATTGCAAGATGCCGCCTCTAACAGTCTGATCACATCATCGATATGAACAAAATTGGCTGGCTGTTCACCCGTCGTACAAATACGTTCGGAAAAATATTTGGCAAAAACCCGGTTTTTACCAAACAAACCTCCTAATCGATAAATTATGGTATCAGCCAATCCCAACATGCATGCTTCAGCAAGCAAGAGTTTTGATGAGAGCTCGGTTGTATCTGCATAGAATTCATCAAATACAGCATCTTTATCCGGATAAATTCCAATAGAGCTCAGAAAGACTTGTTTCTTCCAAGTAATGTGCCTGTAAAATGATTTAATATTCGAAAATCTGTTTTCAAGAATCGCTACACTATTTTTCTGACTTGCCGGAATACTGTTTAATACGAAGTCAAATTGAGTAGGTAAATCTATCCTTGCTGGAAAGTTTTCATAATCAAAGTCTAGAATAAATGAAAAAATACCATCGGCATTCAACCGATGGTATTTTTCAGATGTTGTCGTACTAGCCCAAACCTCATGGCCTTGATACTTCATATTTAGCGCAAAAGATTCTGCAAGCCAACCACATCCCAAAATGAGTATCCTCATATTCTGATAAGACTATTAATAGGCTTTTGCAAAGAGTACACGACGATTTGAAGGCTTCCCGGTAAAGATACAAACACCTTCCTCTTCTTTCGCATCCAGAGGAATACAACGAATTGTTGCCTTGGTTTCTTCTTTTACGCGTTTTTCTGTTTCTGTTGTTCCGTCCCAATGACAAGAGATAAAACCACCCTTACCTTCCAGCACTTCTTTAAACTCATCATACGAATTCACTTCAGTGAAATGCGATGTCCTGAAATTTAATGCTTTTTGGTAAATATTTTCTTGTATAGTATCTAGCAATTGTACAATAGTACCGGCCAAGCCCTCCTGAGCAACCGTTTCCTTCGTTTGGGTATCACGTCGCGCTAATTCTACCGTACCATTTTGCATATCTCTTGCCCCGACTGCGACACGTACAGGAACACCTTTTAACTCCCATTCTGCAAATTTAAAGCCCGGACGTTGAGTGTCCCGATCGTCGTATTTTACGGATATGTCGTTCACCCGTAATTCTTTTGTCAACTGATTCACGAATTCATCGATCTGTGCTTTTTCTGCATCAGTTTTAAAAATCGGAACAATGACAACTTGAATTGGTGCCAATTTTGGTGGCAATACCAATCCTTGATCATCTGAGTGAGCCATAATCAATGCACCCATCAAACGTGTAGAAACACCCCAAGAAGTCGCCCAAACATGCTCCAATTTTCCTTCTTTAGACGTAAATTTCACGTCAAACGCCTTTGCAAAGTTTTGGCCGAGGAAATGAGAAGTTCCTGCTTGCAATGCTTTTCCATCTTGCATCAATGCTTCAATACAATAGGTATCCAAGGCACCCGCAAAACGTTCGTTTTCTGTTTTTCTACCACGTACAACAGGCACAGCCAATATCTTTTCAGCAAATTCCGCATAGACATCAAGCATACGTTCGGTTTCTTCAATAGCCTCTTCTCTGGTTGCGTGAGCTGTATGGCCCTCCTGCCACAAAAACTCCGCAGTACGCAAGAAAAGACGTGTACGCATTTCCCATCGTACGACGTTGGCCCATTGGTTGACCAAAATTGGAAGATCACGATAAGATTCAATCCAACCACGGTAGGTATTCCATATAATCGTCTCAGAAGTCGGACGTACAATTAGCTCTTCCTCCAATTTTGCCTCTTCATCCACTACGATCTTACCTGTACCATCGTTTTTTAATCTATAATGAGTTACTACCGCGCATTCGGTAGCGAAACCTTCCACATGCGCAGCTTCTTTTGAAAAAAACGATTTGGGAATGAATAAAGGGAAATAAGCGTTGCTATGACCTGTTTCTTTAAATCTTTTATCTAAGATCGCTTGCATCCGTTCCCAGATAGCGTACCCGTATGGTTTGATCACCATACAGCCTCGTACAGCTGAATTTTCAGCTAGATCAGCTTTGATCACAAGCTCGTTATACCATTGCGAATAATCTTCAGCACGACTTGTTATTCCTTTACTCATATGAAATTGATAAATTATTGTAACATTATTACGTTAAATCCCGTCTGTAATTCTAATACGAAAAGCGTTCAATAAAAAATATTTGTATTTTTGATTACTTCGATTAAACCCCTTCGAGAAATCTGCGTCTAAGATAGTAAATAAGGCTGTATAATCGAAAATAAGGATTTAGGATATTATGAAAAAAAATAGATTATTTATCGGAGCACTTGCCATAACAGGAGCGTTCATGCTTGGTTCCTGCGGTACAAGTAGGCAAATCTATGGCGACGATGTCTATGGCAATAATGGGCAAGCGAGACAAAAGGTTTATCAAAGCCCAGATTACTATTACACAGATGCAGATCAGTCCCAACCAAACGGACAGGCACAAGGTGGTTACTATGATGACGAATATTCTGATCAGGATTACAACAATGATTCCTATGAAGATCTTGAATATGCAAACCGTATCAATCGTTTCTATTACGCTAGTCCGGGCATGACGTACTTTGACCCATTTTTTGATCCATGGTATGGTTATGGTTTCGGTGGTTGGTATGGATACGGCCCTTCATTCGGAATGGGATGGGGATGGAACTCTGGATGGGGTTCATCCTGGTCTATCGGCCTCGGATGGGGTTGGGGATCTAGCTGGGGCTGGGGCTCTCCTTGGTATGGCGGTTACAGACCTTGGGGTGGCTGGTATGGCGGCGGCTATTGGGGATCTGGTTGGTATGGAAACGGTTACTGGGGCGGTGGCTACTGGGGTAACTCAAGACCACGCTATGCATCAAGTAGATCTGTATACAGAGATAACTATAACACGCGCAGTTCATCATCACGAACCCGAACTTCAGGTGGATATGACCGTAACAGTGTTGCTCGGAGTTCTGGAGGATACGACCGTACTGGCGTAGCACGTGATTCTAGAGGCAGAATCACATCCGTTGCTAGTAGATCAAGAAATTCTGATGGCACGGTATCTTCACGGAGTTCTTCATACGATAGAACTGGAGGAAGAACAAGAACATCAGATGGCGTTTCGAACAGAGCTTACTCAGACGGTATGCGTTCAAGAACGTCAGACAGAGTCAATGGCTCCTATCCAAACAACACACGTAGCACCTCTAGCGGATATTATAATAATGATTCCAGATCACGAAACAGTTCGGGAGAGGTATCTCGTCCGATGAGCCGTTCGATGGAAACACGTTCCAGCAACCCAAGCTCAACGTCAAGACCGTCGTATACTCCGCCAACAAGAAGCTATGATAGTGGTTCATCTTCCCGCTCTAGCGGTGGTTTTTCTGGAGGTGGTAGTTCTAGATCTTCGGGAGGAGGCTTCTCTGGAGGCGGTAGCTCAAGATCAAGTGGAGGACGTACTCGATAGTTAAAAGCATTTAAACAGTAGCACGCAGCATCTTGTGTGCTACTGATTATTATTGACGATATTTTAGCATATGACAATCAAAAAATTACTTTTTGGAACTGCATTCGTTTTAGGTGCAGCAGGGACTACTCAAGCGCAATATACGAAAGATGTACTTTTATTCTCCCAAGGGGACAATGGCGGAACAGCTCGTTTTAAGGCCATGGGAAATGCATCTACCGCATTAGGTGGAGATATAAGTTCGATTACGAGTAACCCCGCAGGTTTGGGTTACTTCAATCAGTCTGATATATCAGTAACTGGCAGGTACCTGAACAATAAAAACAAAACCGACTATTTTGGTCAAAATTCAAACAGTAGCAAGAACAATTTCAACTTAGATAATGCTGGAATTGTTTTTCACTTACCAACTTACCGCAATGGCGGGAACTTAGATCGAGGCTGGTTAAATTTCAATGTTGGTATTGCTTACAACCGAAATTACGTCTATAACAACCTGTTAGAATATCGAGGAGTAAATAATACGAGTTCGATATCAGATGCTTATTCAGACCGTCTTTCAGATGTCGGAGGAACTCAAGGCTGGGGTCAGGAAGTCTATAACAACTCTTTGTTATTCGACGTAGACCCCAAAAATGCGGGCGCCTATATCCCAATTACTGTTGGCGGAACTTTTGATGGAAAAAATGGCTTTAATCAAGTAAACTCGATCTTAGAAAAAGGTAGTAAATCCGAATCTGTTTTGTCATTTGGTGCGAATTATAGCAACAAATTGTATTTGGGAGCCTCTTTAGGTTTCACTGCGTTTACGTACGACAATTCCAGCTGGTTTACTGAATATGGTCAAACAATGACCGCCGACCAATTAAAAGCCATCAACAAAGATTCAGAATTTTTAAAACCAACCAATGCCCAAAAGTATGCCATGTTGGATAAAGATTATGAATTATATGATGATTATGCGCAAGCCACTGATGGTACCGGTGTAGACTTTAAACTTGGGGTAATCTATAAATTTACGCCAACGTTTAGCATGGGATTCACTGCTAAGTCACCTACATTTATGAGCATCCGGGATGAATCATATAGCAATTCTGAGTTCCGTTACTTCAGACCAAATGAAGACAAATCATTTAAAGAGTATAGAACCAGTGATGACGCAGGGCACAGTTACTTGGAGTATAACATGAATACACCCTATAAATTGTCTCTTGGGGCAAGCCAATTATTCTCAAGAGGATTAATAACGGCTGATGTCGAATGGGTAGACTATGCCGCTATGCGTTTTAAAGATGTGGGAAATTACAGTAAAACGTTAGAAAAGAACATGAATCAAAACATCAAAGATACTTACCAAGGTGCATTTAATGCCCGAATTGGTGGTGAAGTGATGTTTGATAATGTATTCAGCGGAAGAGCTGGTTTCAATTACAGTGGCAACCCCTATAAAAATGCAGACTACACGAATTATACAGCATCTTTAGGTATCGGCGCTAAACTTGGCCGCGGCATGTATGTTGATTTGACCGGTGCGTATAATGCAGTCAATTACAAAGAAAGCCCGTATTTGATTAATGAGAACTACTGGAATAATGCTAGTCCGGTAGCCGATATAAAAAATCAACGGACTAATGTTGTACTAACAATTGGTTCTAAATTTTAAACAGTATTTTTCTCAA
>NZ_DJTD01000029.1:68197-82325 GCF_002440385.1 Sphingobacterium sp. UBA6317
TTGAGAAAAATACTGTTTAAAACAAACATAAAACACGATAAAATCAGTTTACGCGTGATTATACTTGTATATAAAAGTAACTTTATCTAAGTTTGTCCCCTTGGATTGAAAATTACATGGCAAATCACACAATTTCAAAAGCATTCAATTTCATTTTTACATACCCCATTTGGCGGATAGAAATCGATGCGGAGAATAAATTGATCGCTATAGAGACAAGAAATCCAGATGATACCTTTCCCTATTTTAATGTCATCACTTTTGAAGGAACTTACGTATTACAAGACTTCAAGGCAATAGCCAAAGAGTGGGTCCTAGCAGGAATTCAATGCAAAAAATTAATACTTAAGAAGATTGCCAATAATTCACCTATTGACGCAGGCATACAGGTAATCGATTGCTACAATCCGCAGCTTCAAGAAACCTGGTTCAACTACATATTCATCGGCATGGTTGATCAAGGCGTGCTTATTAGACCAAAAGTAATAGCAGAAGGCTTCCAATTATTTTTGAACCTCCAATCGATGTCGATTGAAAGCAAAAATGAAATTTTCTTTAAACCTTATGCTAGCGAGCTCGTCTATCCTATTATCTACAATGGTGAAATACCCCTTTTTTTGAAGGATTTCCCAATTGATGGTGAAATCTGGATAAATACAGTGAATGACTACTTTATTTGGGCTTTCTATGAAAAAGACAGAAACAATTGTTATCAAATCAGGCTAGTGCAATCCACAAGAGAAACATTGACAGAGTCTATTATTGCAGTTTCCAAGCTGGAACTAAAGCTCTTCAACATTTATTTTCTTATTCACGAACAAATATTCCTTTTGACAGATAATAAACGGGAGTTTGTTTCGTATTTAGTATAATTGCAAAATATATGAAAGTTTTATTCGAATTAAAGACATATAAAAAGATAGCTATTCTATCCATCGCGATATTAGCTATTCAACAAGTTGAAGCAAAAAACTCAACTTCTTTACGCGCTGATTTTATCCCTGATTCAGTAGGAACAGAAGCAATCAATGGTGAAGAATACGTGCTGTTCAAAATTGAAAAAGGAGATAATTATTACCAGTTAAGTAAAAAGTATAAAACGACGGTAGGCCAATTGACCCAAATAAACGGTAATGGAACATTAAGCCTGGGTCAAATTGTTAAGATTCCAACAGGTCGAAAAGCGAAATCAACAGTAAACAATGACCGTGGAAATATGACAGTGCAAAATCCGCGTAATCCGCAGCAGCAAGAAGGTTTCACGGAATATATCGTTGGTGAGAAAGAGACACTTTATGCCATATCTAAAAGGTTCAGTATTTCTGTTGAAGACATCAAAAAAGCAAATAACTTAAAAAATAATGTTATTGGCGGTGGAATGAAACTCATGATCCCCAATCAGCCCTTGCCTCCTGAACGACCAAAATTAGTTGAACCTAAAGGAATCGAAATTGTAAGCCCCGATTCTACTGACGGTGATGATAAAGAAGAAAATCAAATTTCAACAAACCGCTACGGAATACGTGAAAAGTCCGAACGTGGTATTGGCGTCTGGATTGATGGGCTATCATCTCAAGGTACAAGCAACCTCGCTCTTCATAAGTCAGCTCCAGTAGGTACTATTTTAAAAATTACTAACCCAATGACCAAAAGTGTGACTTATGCAAAAGTGGTCGGTAAATTTAATGATAATGCCGAAAACCAAAATGCAATTGTCGTGTTGTCAAAGTCTGCCGCCGCGAGCATAGGCGCACTTGATAAACGCTTCCAGGTTGAAATTGCGTATGGATTACCTCTAGAAAATTAACAGAATAAAATAGCTTTTATAGCATAGTAAGAATGAATAACAAACCGTATGTCATAGGAATTGCCGGAAGTAGTGGTTCTGGGAAGACTTTTTTTTTAAATAGCTTTTTAAAACATTTTAACCCACATGAGGTGACCTTAATTTCCCAAGATGATTATTACATCCCTGCCAATACTAAAACTCAGGAGGAAAATAGGCTCTATAACTTCGATATTCCGACATCAATCGACAGAGATGCTTTTTATAAAGATATCAAGGCTCTCTTTAACGGTGAGACAATATATAAAGAAGAGTATACATTTAACAACCCTTCATTAACACCCAAAATATTAGAGATTAAACCGGCACCTATTTTAATTATTGAAGGTCTATTCATTTTCTATTATACAGAGATAAATAATTTAATCAATCATAAGATATTTTTAAGCGCTGATCAGGATATCGCGTTAAGACGACGCTTACACCGTGATCTGGTTGAACGGGGATACTTTGAAGATGATGTCATGTACAAATGGGTAAACCATGTTCTACCCTCCTACAACGAGTACCTACTGCCCTATCAGGACACTTGCGATCAGGTCATATTTAACAATACCGATGAACCAGAGCCAATCTGGGAAATCACCAACCAAATTTCTGAAGAGCTAAAATTAAAGCTCAATTTGGTATAAAATTAAAACAATCTAGAAAGGAGAATCTCGTAAACAGATTCTCCTTTCTATTTAAAGTACTTGATTTATTGATATCAAGATTTTAAATACCTATCTTTGCGCCACGAAACAAATCCATCATAATGAACCATTCTGTAAAGATTAAAAATGCATTGGTTTCAGTCTATTATAAAGACGGCCTCGCTCCTTTAGTTGAATTATTAAACAAATACGGTGTTACCTTCTATTCCACTGGTGGAACAGAAACATTTATCAAAGATTTAGGGATAGATGTTGTTCCAGTTGAAGACCTCACCAGCTACCCTTCCATTTTAGGAGGCCGTGTAAAAACATTGCATCCAAAAGTATTTGGCGGTATCTTGGCGCGCCGCCCGCTTGAGTCGGATCAACAACAGCTTGCTCAGTATGAAATACCTGAGATCGATTTGGTTATTGTGGATTTGTATCCTTTTGAAGAAACTGTTGCTTCCGGTGCATCGGAACAAGAAATTATCGAGAAAATAGATATCGGTGGAATTTCATTGATACGCGCTGCCGCTAAAAACTTTAACGATGTGGTTATTATCTCTTCCAAAAATGATTACAAAGAATTGGAAGAAATACTAGCAAACCAAGAAGGTAATACGTCGTTGGAACAACGTAAAGAATTTGCTAAACGTGCATTCAATACATCCTCGCATTACGATACGGCAATCTTCAACTATTTCAATCAAGAAAATCCGCTTCAGGTTTTTAAACAATCTGAGCAAAAAGCGCAGGTGTTGCGCTATGGTGAAAACCCGCACCAAAAAGGCATTTTCTTCGGCGACTTAGATAAGATGTTTGATAAATTAAACGGTAAAGAGCTATCTTACAACAATTTGGTTGACGTTGATGCTGCCGTTGCTTTAATTGATGAGTTCACAGAGCCTACATTCGCGATCTTAAAACACACAAATGCTTGTGGAGTTGCCTCACGGTCAACAATCAAACAAGCTTGGTTAGATGCTTTAGCATGTGATCCTGTTTCAGCTTTCGGTGGAGTCTTAATAACGAATGGACAAGTTGATGCGGCAACAGCTGAAGAGATCAATAAATTATTCTTCGAAGTGTTGATTGCACCTTCTTATTCTGAAGAAGCGATTGCTATACTTACCGCAAAGAAAAACAGAATTATTTTGGTTCGTAAAGAGGTTACATTACCTGGACAACAGTTCAAAACTTTATTGAACGGCGTCATTCTTCAAGATAAAGACAATACGATTGAAGGACCTGAACAAATGGTTACGGTAACGCAAGTAGAGCCAACTTCTGAACAACTGGAGGATCTTTATTTTGCAAACAAAATTGTAAAACACACCAAATCAAATACAATCGTATTTGCTAAAAATGGTACTTTGTTAGCTTCAGGCGTAGGGCAAACTTCTCGTGTAGATGCATTGAAACAAGCTATTGAGAAGGCAATTTCTTTCGGTTTTGACCTTAAAGGCTGTGCGATGGCATCTGATGCCTTCTTCCCTTTCCCTGATTGTGTGGAGATTGCTTCGGAAGCTGGAATAGCAACCGTGTTACAACCTGGTGGTTCAATTAAAGATCAATTATCAATTGATATGGCCAATGAAAAAGGAATTTCCATGGTGACAACAGGTGTTAGACACTTTAAGCACTAATTGAACTTCAATAATAAATAAAAAAAGCTACTTTTCTAAAGTAGCTTTTTTTATTTATCTCGTTTCGACAGGAAACTTTGAACGCTTGTACTGTTCCATCTCAGCGCTGAGTTTGCGAATCGCATAACCCACAATGGCCACATCATCTATCCACCCGCCCACGAGAATAAAATCGGGAATTGCATCAATTGGCGAAACCACATAAAGTATCGTTCCAATAATAATCGATAAATTCCATTTGTCCATTTTATACTTCCCCGTAATGGTGTCCTTACACATCGCAATTAATACGTTGAAGTCGTCCATATAGCCTCCTAGATTCCTCGCTTTTACCTCCGCCTGTACAAATTCAGATTCCGTAATTTTACGATGCCTAAACTGCTCAAACATTCCCTTCGCAATTCTTTTGATTCTATTGTTCATACTTCAAAATTAGGATTACTAGTTTAACAATCCAAATCCTCGCGCTAAACCAAACACGAACCAGAATCACAATGCGCAGCGAACATAACCAAATCCCTCCCCTCACACCGACTAAATTTTGCCTAGGAACCCTTATTGATCCGCTGTCGGTCCAACCAACTACTTTATATATTCATTTACAAAGGTCATCGGAATAAAAAACGAGGTCTAAATATGGATTTTTATTATTTTTACAAATCGCTGTAGCAAAGTGTCAGTCATCTCCGTATAATAGACAACACAAGCGCAATGTGAGTCACAAAAACAAATTTTAATATTACACGGTTATGAAAAACTATAGATTATTTAATTTTATTGCTATTGCTTTAGCGGCATTCTTTTTAACAAGCTGTCTAAAAGATAACGATGACCAGCCAATTCCTGCCGCATTGCTTACCATGGTTAATGGATACACGGATGCCAATGCAGTTATATATTTTGCAGACGGCGGCCCGCTTCAAAACCCTAATTATCCATTGGGATTCAAAAGTTATGCACAAGTAGGCTTATTTACGGGAGCACGTAGAATTGCAGTTTCCGCTGAATATAACACGAAATTAACGGATACAACTGTAACAATCAAAGATAGCACCATCTATACATCCTTTTTATTTGGAACTAAAGCCAAACCCGTACAGGTGATCACAACAGATCGAATCAATAAAGACATCAAAAATACAGAGTCTGGTTTACGCTTCTTTAATCTTGCTGAAGGTACAGATTTAGTTACCCTGAAAATAGGCGATCAGGCTTCCCCCTCAGAATGGACCAATAGAGCACAAGAAACACAAAATTCAGCAAGTGCCCATCAGGGATTTATTGCTCAAAAGAGTGGCACATTCACTGTCACCGCTCGTGATAAAGCCGGAAAAACTATCGCAACACGTAGCGACATTAAATTGGTTGAAGGTTATTATTATTCATTAATACTCATAGGCAAGGCTAATGATGAAAAGAAACCTTTATATATTGGTCTAGTAGCCCAAGCCGCAAATTAAAATACCCATATCTATATACTATATAACAACGGCCGTCATGTAAACATGATGGCCGTTGTTTCTCATTTTATATCATATCGTAGATCTTAATGATTCTCTTTAGGTGCTACTTTAGTAATCACATAAATATCTTCATTATCTTTTTTCATCTTATACTTCTCACGTGCAATACGTTGTACTTCCTGCGGATTTGATCGAATATCGTTTATTGTTTTAATGATAGCCGCATTTTCCTTGAGGTAGAAGGAGCGTTCACTTTCCAAATTCGCTTTCTGCTTTTGATAACTATACTGCGTGGCAAAGTCATTTCGATCAAAAAACAACATCCACACGAGAAAAGCCAAAGCGGCTAACAAATACTTATTTCTTATTAAGGACCACAATCGTTGCATAAGACAAAATTACTATTTACCTTTTATACTTCGGATATTTTCTTCAAAACTTGAACATCTTTAATTAAAGATATGGAATAATATGCTCCAATTCATCATATACCTAGAATAATCTTATCTTTAACAGTTCAAAACGATCATTTGAATGAAATATCCATGGTTAAGACTAAACGCAGTTTTAACGAAAAAAAGATATCTCATAAGATCATAAAGAATAAAATCATTGACATATGAAATACTATCTTATTGCAGGTGAAACTTCAGGAGACTTACATGGTGCCAATCTTATTAAAGCATTAAAAATTGAAGACCCCGATGCGACTTTCCAAATCGTAGGGGGCAATCTCATGCAAGCAGAGGCGGGAAAAAAAGCGTTGATACATACTTCAGAAATGGCCTTTATGGGCTTTATAGAGGTTTTAAAAAATCTGCCCAAGATATCTAGGAATCTCAAACTTGTTAAAAATGATCTATTGAAAGAAAAACCAGATACCGTCATTCTTATAGATTTCCCTGGCTTCAATTTGAAAATTGCTGATTTTGCAAAAAAAAATGGCATCAAAACATGTTATTATATTTCCCCTAAAGTGTGGGCCTGGAATCAAGGCCGCGTAAAGAAAATCAAACGGATTGTCGACCATATGTTTTGTATTCTGCCTTTTGAGGTAGATTTTTATAAAAAGTGGCGCATGCCCGTTGATTACGTTGGAAACCCGCTGTTGGATGCGATTTCAGCCTATCAATTCAACCCAAAGTTCAGGGAGCAGCATGGATTTTCAGAAAAACCCTTGATCGCCCTTTTACCCGGAAGCCGCGAAATGGAAATTGCCAACCTCCTTCCCATCATGGCCGAACTTCCATTTTTCTTTCCTGTACATCAATTTGTCATTGCCGGTGCGCCTAATTTTGATGAAGCCTACTACAAGCAATTTTTTAAAGGTATTGATATTCCCGTAATCTTCAATCAAACCTACGACATTCTCCATAACGCAGAAGCCGCAGTCGTAACGAGTGGAACGGCTACACTCGAAACAGGTATCTTGAAAGTACCTCAGGTTGTCGTTTATAAAGCTAACCCAATATCGGTATGGATTGCCAAATTAGTCATCAAGGTTAAATTTATCTCACTAGTCAATCTAATTAACAATTTCTTATCAGTACGGGAATTGATTCAAGACGAATGCACGGCATACGATATCTCCTATGAAGTAGGTGAACTTATCAATAACAAAGCTCACCGTGCAAGTGTGATGGAAAACTATGATATTTTAGCCGAAAAGCTAGGTTCTCCTGGCGCATCAGAGAAAACGGCCAAATTAATTGTAAAATATCTCGCTAAATTTTAAACTCTTTTACCTTTTATTTGTCAAACTACTAGTTAGTTACAATTAATTAAAAGTTTTATGAAATTTAAATTTATTCTAGGCTTTTTTCTTTGCTTTGCAATGACCTTCACTGGGAAAGCACAAGAAACACAACATATTTCTAAACTGGAAATTGGCAAAAAAGCGAAAAAAAATATCGATAATAGAGACTCTACTGTTGTCATGCACATCGATACCTTAATCATGAAAGACAATTCTACCCTTTCGTTCTATGGTAAGAAAAATGTCAAGCTAACAATTGGTTATGCTGAAATTGGAAATAAAGCAACCATCTATGGAACAGATGGAAAGAATAATGGTGCAAATTTTGACATCAATGCTAATTTTCAAAAATTAGGTTCTCTTTATATCATTGCAAAGGGAGATGACGCTTTTAATGGCACCAAAACTTTTCCGAATGGTAACGGAGGAAAAATTAAAGTCAATTTAACAACTGGTAGCCTTAAACCTCAGACAACAAATAAAAAAGCGCCTAATTATATTTATGGAGATGTTGCAGCAGGTGGGCGGGCTGTCAATGCAAACACGGACTTGAGAAACATCTATGATCGGATTAAAACCGCTCCCACCGGATTGAGAGGCTTGCCTCAAGGGCAAATTTATTCGGGCAGTGCCGGAACTGAAGGTACATTTGAACTAATTTCAACACAATAACAAAATTCCTTAATCCATAAAAAAGGCGTATTATTCTCTAATACGCCTTTTTTAATGGACTCATTATTATCTACAACCTCTTCTTTTAAGCTCATAGGCCAACACCAACCGTGTCATCCGATCGTATCGTGCTATGCCTTCCTGTTGATTGTTGTGCTTGAGGTATTGATTATAAAACAATCCCATCACATCGTCGACCCAACCTGTGTATTGACTCCAGAAATACCTTTCTTTTTCCATATCGTTCAATACTTTTGCGCTTAATCTTCCCTTGTAATCTTTTCCTAAATCAGGATACATGCCCTGCAGTTCACGTAACATATACAGTGTGGTCTGTAGATAAGCCGAGTATCGGTAAAAGGTTTGTGGATGTCGCTGTAAGCGAACAAAAGCGATAAAATTCGCCTCGTCTTCAAAACCAATTCCCTGTTGATGCGCAAGTTCATGCACTGTAGTAAAAGGTAAAAAGGTTACTGGCATGGCTTTATTGACATGTGCTTCATGAGTAAATGGATTAAAATAACCCGAGACACCAAAAAAAGAGACTATCCTGCTATTCATGGGTGATTTTGCCCTAATTTGACCTCTTGACAGGAAATCTGCAAAAGCCGTATCCTGTTGTACCCATATATTCAAATCCCTTTGAATAGTTTCTTTATGCTCTTCCCATTCGGATGGATCCACATGTCCCCGCAGATTATTTGTACTGTCCAAAAACCCATTCAAAACCACGAGATAATCCGCTAACTTTAAGCTATCAACTTTCAAATTGGCATTTATACTGATTGGTTCACGATAGTAATTCATACCCCATGATAGGTAAAAGAAAAAATAGAGACCTAGTACCAAATTGATCACAGTCAAAACCGAACGAAAGGAACTTTTCCATCTTCCTTTCCATAAATTTCCGATTAATTTAGCAATTGAATAGAGTAGAAATGAAACGACTAGGACATAAAATAGATCACCTAAACTAAAGGGAACATACCCAAAAATAAATCTTGGCACATGACTATAGGAACGGTAAAACCCGCGTGCATAAAACGCCTCAATCCATTGGCTATGTTGCTCAACCAAGGAGAAAATAAAAATTCCAATCAGAAGTAATACTACCGTGAAAACAGCTATTTTATCGCGTTTCTCCATTCAAATAAGCTATAAAACGACTAACTTTCGTTCTCAAAATAGACCTTGTAATAATTCATGCCTTTATCCTCATCGTACCCCTTCTCAAGATATTCACGTTTGCCATGAACATAGATATGAAAATTCTTATCCAGCTTTAAAACAGACTTATAAGAAGATTCCATTTTTTTCACCGCTTTATCTGCTATTTCAAAACTTGCCTGAAATGGGGAGTCAAATTCGTCTTCAAAACCAGCTTTAAAGTCCTGAAATAAAGCAATAGCCTGCGGATTGCCCAGTACTTCCTCCTCAAATTCTTCTTGGACAAAAGTTTCTTTTTCCTTAAAGTAATTCATGGATTTGTTCATCAAATCAATTTTGTCCGCTTTCTCCAGTTCAAATGTCTCATCTAGTTTTTCCTGAACAAAGTTCTTATAGACTTTTAGATAATTCCCTGTTTGATTGAAGTTATCGTTACGCACGCGCAGCTGTAGAAACTCATCTTTCCAGTATACTGCCTCCTGTTGACGGTTTGTCTGATCGAGAACCAGCACCTTATAACCTTCTTCTTCTTCTACATTGATAATAATACAGCCTTTGTCCAGTTTATTGATATTGATCGCCTCCTGCTCATATTCCAACATAAAAGCACCTTGCTCCGGATATACTTTCAAATAAGTCTCTTTATTCTCCGATTTGAATATACCAATGGCATCATGTTCTTCCCCTTCGATCTGTACATTCTTTAAGGCAACTACGTACACCTCCCCAGCTTTAATTTTTGGATGGCTGGATACCTCATAAAGGTGTTTTGAAATTTGTTGGGAAAAATCGTGAAATGGAAGCTGCTCCTTAAAATACTGTCTTGCAAAATAGAAAATCTCATTCAGTTCCAGCTCTCCATTCGGATGATATAAGCGATATACCTCATTCACCTTTGCAAAAGGACTCATAAAATACTGCATCAATAGTCCAGGTAACACTTCATCTCCTTCAAGAGATACCGGGGCATCCGACAAAATATAAAATTCATCTTGCGCTTTATTGCCTACACGATGAATGGATAACGCTTCAAAAGTTGCATCTTGGTGAAAAAACATATTTCTTATCTTATAAATTATATAAATCTATTGCTATTCTAAAAGTCTGGCAATGTGCATTGACAATATCTTTAATTTCAGGAGAATAACCTCCCCCCATACTTACCTGAATAGGGATATGGTGTTTATGGCACATATGAAAGACCAATTCATCTCTTCGACGGCAGGTACTGCTGCTTAAATTCAATTTCCCCAGCTTATCTGTTTGTAAAATATCTACTCCAGCCTGATAGAAAACGAAATCAGGCTCAAATTTCCGGAACACATCAACCAAATTTTCTTCCAATAAAGTGAGATATTCCGCATCAGTAACCTGATCTTCCAAGCCGATATCCAAATGGGAACGCTGTTTGACAAAGGGATAGTTTTTCTCGCCATGCATTGAAAAGGTAAACACCTGATTATGCCCCTCAAAAATATGCGCAGTACCATTTCCTTGGTGTACATCCAGATCAATAATAAGGATACGACCTGCATAGTTATGCTTCAACAGGTACCCGGCGGCAGTCGCTTGATCGTTCATCAGGCAAAAGCCTTCACCAAAATCATAACCGGCATGATGTGTCCCCCCTGCAATGGTAAAAGCAACACCATACTCAAGTGCATATGCGGCGCTTCGGATCGTCCCATCTAAGATATATCGCTCCCGATCAACAAGGCTTTGACTTAATGGAAAACCTATTCTACGGATCATTTTCGAATCCAAAGTAAGCTCAAACAACTGCTTTACATACACTGGATCATGGACCAAACAGCATGTCTCAAAGCTTGCTAGTTCAGGACTAAAAAAACTTGACTCATCTGCCAGCCCTTCATGCTTTAACTGTAAAGGAATCAACTCGTATTTCAGCATCGGAAATCGATGCCCCTCTTTGACGGGATGGACAAATTCTTGACGAAAAGCTATCTTAAGCACCTTAAAATCTTCTATTACTCATGCGAAGATAAGAAAAAGATCTTTTGGAGTTGTAGGAGAAAAAGGGCATCTTTGAGAAGGAACAAACTGCAAGCCAATGTTACGTTGCATAACAGCATACTTGTATTCAATCATAAATTTATATTCTTCAAGATAAATGGAAACAACTCATTTGCCCCAATTGTCTGCCATGGAACAACGTGTACTAGGCTCACTAATCGAAAAATCAAAAGTAACCCCAGAATATTATCCAATGACAATCAACAGCTTACAAGCTGCTTGTAATCAAAAGACTTCCCGCAAACCGGTTGTACAATATACAGAAGAAGATATTATCGCTACATTGGATATATTAAAGAAAAAGGGCTTAATCTCGACAGTTGTTGGCGGAGGATCTCGCGTAACAAAGTATAAACACAATTTTGCCATACAATTTCCACTGGTTCCTTCCGAATTAACCATTGTTTGCTTATTACTACTCAGAGGACCAATGACCGCCGGGGAAATTAATTCAAACTCTGGAAGACTTTATGAATTTGAATCATTGGGCGAAATCAATGAACAATTGGAAAAATTGGCACAAGAAGGCTACTTGAAGTCCCTGCCTAAACAAATAGGGCATAAAGAAGTCCGCTATATTCATTTATTAGGAGATATCAACCTGGAAGCGTATGAAAATAGCGTTCCTGCAGGCAGCTCCTCGAACGACCAGACCTTACTCGAACGAATTGGACAATTGGAACAGGAAGTTGCAGCATTGAAACAAAAATTTCAGGATCTCTGGGATGAATTACATTAGTCGCTCATGTCGCAAACAATAGATTCCGAAAACGAAATATCCAAAGCAACCTTGTGGCTGATGACCATCGCCACAGGCTTGGTTGTCGCCAATAATTATTACAATCAACCACTATTGGACCTGATTGCCAAAGACCTACATATTGACGAGGCCATGGTCAGTAATTCGGCCATGTTAACGCAGATCGGATATGCCTTTGGCCTGTTACTGATCGTCCCCTTAGGGGATATGTTTAAGCGAAAAAAAATGATCTTGATCGATTTCTTTTTCATTATTTTTTCTTTAGTCGGTATGGCCATGTCCACTTCTATCCTATCGATCTTGCTATTCAGCTTTCTGATAGGTTTCACCTCCGTTATTCCGCAGGTTTTTGTGCCCATGGCCGCCGAGCTTGCGAGCAAAGAAAAGCAGGCTTCAGCGATCGGAATGGTCATGTCGGGCCTGCTGATTGGTATATTACTATCTAGGGTTGTAAGCGGGTTTGTCGGCTCCTACTTCGGATGGCGCGAAATGTACTGGATAGCCTCAGCAATTATGGTCATTACAGCCATCGCCATAGCGATCAAGCTACCGGAGGTACTGCCAAATTTTAAAGGTTCTTACCAGGAATTGATGCGATCAGTCTGGAACTTTGCCAGAAAACAACCTGTATTACAATTGGCTGCATTTCGTGGAGCTATGGGATTTGGGGCTTTTTCCGCATTTTTTACAACGCTTGTTTTCCATCTTTCGGCCCCACCTTTTTTTGATGGCCCCGCAACTGCAGGAGCCTTTGGTCTCGTAGGTGCCTGTGGTGCGCTTGCCGCTGCTTTTGTCAATAAACTAACCATTTATATAGGCAAAGCAAAAATCATCTTATATGCGATCTTATTGATTTTATTCAGCTGGTTATTATTTACCCTCTTTGGCTATACCTATTGGGGTCTCATTCTTGGTGTTATTCTCATTGATCTTGGTCTACAGTCGATGCACATCCTAAATCAAAGCGATTTCTATGCGCTGAACCTCGGGGCCAACAACCGACTAAACACCGTATACATGGTCAGTTATTTTATTGGCGGATCAACAGGCACTTTTTTTGCTGCACAAGCATGGCAACACTTCCAATGGCCCGGTGTTATTGTCGTAGGCACATGTTATACGGTATTGGCACTGTTGGCTCATCTATTATTTGATTATAAATTAAGAAAAAACTAATATGAAATTCGGCCAAGTTGAACATCCGGAGGAAATCGATTTTACCCTTCCTCCTACTCCACCGGAAACCTTAACCCTATTACAGCATTTCAAAAACGATCAATCTTTTGAGGTATTTGTAGGCTGTGCAAAATGGAATAAACAAGATTTAAAAGGCTTTTACCCCAGAGGTACAAAAGACGAACTTGCTTATTACTCCACGCAATTTAACAGCATTGAACTCAATGCCACATTCTACAATTCGCCCGGCATAGACCAGGTAGAAACCTGGAAAAAGAAAACACCTTCCAACTTCAAGTTCTTCCCAAAAATCCCACAATCCATCAGCCATTTTAGCAGATTATTAAATACGGGTGATAAAGTGAAGTTGTTTACGGATTCCATTGTTCATTTCGATGAGAAACTGGGAATGGCCTTTTTACAGATGCACGACAATTATAGTCCAAAGGATATGGCCCGTCTAAAACTATTTCTTCATGACTGGCCAAAAGAAGTCCCTCTAGCCTTAGAGGTACGAAATAAAGATTGGTTTTCCAAACCCGAAGTAACAAAAGAACTCTATGCGCTGCTGGAGGAAACCAACGTGACCAACGTACTGGTCGATACCGCAGGCCGTAGAGACATGCTCCATATGCGCTTAACCACACCGACTGCTTTTATACGGTATGTAGGTGCCAACCACGCGTCAGATTACGATCGCCTAGATCAATGGATCGATGTGCTGAAACTATGGCGCGAAAACGGGTTGCAAAAACTGTATTTCTTTATCCACCAGAATATTGAGATAGAATCGCCATTACTGGCAACACATTTTATCAAAAAACTGAATACAACATTCGACTTGGATCTAACCTATCCCAACAAAAACACAGGAAATACATTATTCTAAGACAGGATATCAGTTCCGGTGCTAAAGCCAACTATAGAAAAAATCATTCAGCATATTTTGCCCACAAAAAAGAAGCTGTCTCAA
>NZ_DJTD01000054.1:0-42371 GCF_002440385.1 Sphingobacterium sp. UBA6317
CCCTCAACTTTTCTTTATTTACTGGGGAAGCATGGCTCATTTAGGGCAACTAGGGTTCCGGTTGGGGATAGGACTCCGGCTGCTGACAAAGGTCTGCAGGAACCTCCGACTACCCTCCCAGCCCTGCTTCGTACCATGGTCGGGGCAGATTTGCCCTGCAACCGTGTTCTGTCCGTGTTGAGTCCGTGTTGAGTCCGAGTCTAAGCCCGCACTCACCCCGCTGCCAACACGGGCAAATGACGCTCCGAACGCGACCATATTCCCTGGATGCCCCTAAAAAAGGCCAACGCCAATCCGAACCGCAGCCGAAAAATTCCGCAGCGACGCTGCAACACGAAAATAACTCGGAAAAACACGCTATAAAGACAGACAAAATAACGATTCAAGGGTTCACATCAGACTGGGGAATACCTCAATTTAACGATGAAGCGGAGCAGCCCTTGCTTCGGAATACCAACTCAAATGAAAAACTAGCATAGAAACGGATAAACATATAAGGATCTATATTATAAACTAGCCAACATAAAAAATGTACCGCCAACCATCAAAGCCTCATTTGGGCACAGTATTGGAAAATAACATAGATTCAAAAGTCAATAACTGTAAACTGCCGGTAGGACACTGCGAATAGCCAATATGCAAACGAAACCGTATATTCGTAAATAGCAAATTAAAATTTCCCTTATTTTGAACGGACTTTTCAAAATTTACAAAGTTGACGCCGATGAGGCACTGCGCATACAACAATCCAAAAACGAAATACACCAACATGATTTCGAGGAACTGATTATTGGTGTGGCAGGAAAACTCGAACATTTTATCGATTTTAAAACAAAAACCTACACCGCTCCATTTATAAGTTTTGTCACTCAGGGCAAAACGCACCGTGTGAAACCTCTTTTGCACAACAATAGCATTGAATTTTGGGTCATTCGATTTAAAAGTGAATTTATCCCCGAAACAACTTTCCAACTTTATACCCACTTTCATGAAAATGCGACATTGACCTTCGCCAGCCCCAACTGCTTCGGGAGATTGATAGTCTTGTGTGAGCTAATGCAGCAGGAATGCTTACAACATAGCGTAGACTATGCGGTTATCAAGCAGCTATTGAGCACCATCTTTACCATGATTGAATCTGAACGAAAAAGGCAATTTCCAGACAGCCAACAGCAATTGAAAAATCAGAGTACAACGTTCACAAGCTTTCTATCTATACTGGAAGAGAACTACCGCCGTCCTGAAGGCGTTAATTTTTACGCGGAGAAGCTTTTTATGTCGACACGAAACCTAAATTTAATTTGTCAGAGCATATTACAACAAAGCGTTTCTGAGATTATCGAAACACGGAAACTTATTGAAGCAAAAAACCTCTTGTTGACAACGACTAAAACGATCTCGGAAATTGGTTTTGAACTCGGTTACCAAGATAAAGCCTACTTTACCAATGTCTTCAAAAAGAAAGCAGGCATGACGCCTTCGGAATTTAGAAATGAAATCCAAAAACTTATTTCCGAATAGCGTATAACAGATTTCCGAATAGTACAACAGATTGACAGGATAATGATACCGCCTAGCCAAGCCCATCCCCTACCTTTGTAATAAAAATTGACGCAGTCACATCATATCAAATGCGTAGAAAGGATTTTATTAAAATTATGGCAACATTAGCATTAGCTGGAGTAGCTTATAAAGCAAACTCTTTATATAAATTTTCCGAGGAACTGGAGGCAACGGACAAATTTCCGGTCTTATTTTTAGGACATGGAAGTCCCATGAACGCCATAGAGGACAACGAATTTGTCCGGGGATTCAAAAAAATTGGCCAAACTTTCGAAAAACCGAAGGCGATTCTTGTTGTCTCGGCACACTGGGAAACACGTGGAACATTTGTCACAGCGATGGAGCATCCCGCCACCATTCATGACTTTGGCGGTTTTCCTCAGGCGTTATTTGATGTCCAATACCCAGCTCCAGGCAGCCCGGCTCTCGCTTTAGAAACACAGCGTATCGTAAGCAAAACAGACGTTCATCTCGACGACAAATGGGGGCTGGACCATGGATCATGGTCTGTAGTCAAACACCTATACCCTGATGCAGACGTGCCTATTATTCAAATGAGCATCGATTACACACAATCTGCAGCATACCATTATGAAATTGCACAGCAATTAAACACGCTAAGAAAAAAGGGGGTACTCATTATCGGTAGCGGCAATATGGTGCACAACTTACGGATGGTCGCCTGGGACAAACTCGATACGGCAGGCTATGCCTATGAGTGGGCTACGATAGCCAATGAAAAAATGAAGAAATTTATTCAGAACGGCAACCATCAAGCGCTCATCGATTTCAGAAAACAGGGCAAAGAGTTCGACTTGGCAATTCCAACTCCTGAACATTACCTCCCTTTAATCTATACCTTGGGTTTACAGGAGAAAAATGATGAGTTGTTTCTCTTCAACGACAATTCAGTGGCTGGATCGCTGACCATGACTTCTTTGAAAATCGGTTAAGCCTCCAGCATACCTGTCAGGAATATCCAACAATGCCAGCCCATTCCATTAACTGAGAAAAAGGCCAATGGAATGGTCTTGTTGTATACAGGACTCCGCTGAGTTGGAAATAATCTCGAAATTTCCATGACAAAAAGCGTTAGGATTGCAGCGCTAGGATTGATAAATTTGTTTGAAACAAAACAACGTACTTGAACTTAACTCATGGCAACAAAACCTGTTATTGAAATTGAATATTGTCCAAAATGCAATTGGATGCTGCGCGCCGCCTATATGGCGCAGGAGGTACTGAGTTCGTTCACGGATGAGATCCATGGAGTGATGCTGGTTCCCAGCGAAATTGCAGGCCGTTATACCGTACGGGTAGCGGATCAGGAGATTTTCGATCGAAAAAGAGCGGGTCGATTCCCCGAAATAAAAGAACTCAAACAGCTCATCCGAGATCTAATTGCACCAGATAAATCCTTGGGTCATTCGGACAAATCTCCTTCATCCAACATTTAATTTAGCATAAATCGGATTTTAAAGACTTCTTCTTATTAGCAATTTTGTATAAATTAAATGAACAATCATGACTACTCAACAAGAAGTAGATTTTCAACGTATCGCCAAGGCCATACATTTCTTACAGGAAAACTTTAAGACGCAACCTACATTGGGTCAGATCGCTTCTCATGTTTACATGAGTGAAGCTCATTTTCAACGCATGTTTACCGCATGGGCTGGTACAAGCCCCAAGAAATTCTTACAGTACGTAAGTATAAATCATGCAAAATCATTGCTCAAGGAAAGTAATATCGCCGAAACCACCTATCAACTTGGTCTTTCCAGCAGCAGTAGACTTCATGAGCTATTTATCAATATTGAGGGAATGACTCCCGCTGAATATAAAAATGAAGGCTCCAATCTATTGATTTCCTACGCCTATTATCAGAGCTTATTCGGCACAATGCTAATTGCATCCACTTCAAAAGGTATTTGTCATATTGCCTATGCCGATGACAACTTAACAGCTTTTGACACCCTTCAACAACGCTTTCCGAACGCAACATATCGACAACAGGGAGATAGCATGCACGATAATGCACTCAGCGCATTAAATCCCCAAGACAAAGATATCCGCCAGGTAAAATTACATTTAAAAGGCACTGATTTTCAATTGAAAGTCTGGGAAGCTTTATTAAAAATCCCTATGGGTAACTTAAGTACCTACGGTGCTATCGCTTCTCAAATCGGAAACCCCAAAGCTTCCCGTGCTGTCGGCACAGCTGTCGGTAGCAATCCGATAGCTTACCTTATCCCCTGTCATCGTGTTATACAAAACAGCGGTATATTTGGTGGTTACCGATGGGATCCAATGCGGAAAACAGCGATGATCGGATGGGAGACTTTGCATACGGCTATTTAATAAACACACACAATACGATAAAATGGAACTTTTCGACAATCTCTTCGATGGCAATAGAAATCTACTCCCTTACGATGGGACTGTCAATTATTATGGTAAAATACTGCCTCCACAGAAAGCAAACCACTATTTTGATAGACTCATGGACTCGATCGAATGGGTAAATGACCGTGCTATTATTTTTGGAAACGAAATCGTCACCAAACGAAAAGTGGCTTGGTATGGCGACCAGGCTTTCGAATATAGCTATTCCAACACCACTAAAAGGGCGCTTCCCTGGACAAAAGAGCTTCTTGAGCTGAAAAAGATTGCCGAAGAACAAACACAGGAGACGTATAATTCCTGCCTGTTGAATCTTTATCACAATGGCGACGAAGGAATGGCCTGGCACAGTGACGGTGAAAAAGACCTTAAAAAAAATGGAGCAATTGCTTCTTTAAGCTTTGGTGCTGAACGAAAGTTTGCCTTTAAACACAAAACGAGCAAAGAAAAAATAGACCTCATCTTGGGCCATGGAAGTTTATTGGTGATGAAAGGTCTTACACAAACGTATTGGTTGCATCGGCTTCCACCGACAAAAAAAGCGTTCAGTGCACGAATTAATCTGACATTTCGAAGCATTGATCAGCTGTAGTCTTACAGGCCCAAGGTACGGCTTACAGGAATGGACACCTATTTGTAGGTAAACTTCACAACAGCATTCAGTCATTAATCGTGTCAACCTTTTCAAACATAAAGGCTGACACGATCGATCGGGTTATTTAATAACGTCCCAGCTGTTGTCCTTGGCTGTGTAATCCATAAAAATCCCTCCGTCCAAGGTAATATTTTTCACTTTTTTAGTCGAAGTCCACGTCAGGATTACCTGTATTTCATTGTGTTGCCAAATTGACGGAGTTTGATGTTTTGTCTCCACCGATCCATCCGTATAGGTAATCAACACATCAAACGGAATTGCAAATCCCCCAACATTAGTGATCGTAAGTGTATTTTTACCGGCAAGCTGTTTAAAACCATTCACTTTAAGGTCGATGTAATTATTGGTAAAATACCAATTTTTCCAATACCAATTTAAATTTTGCCCAGCTCCGGCGTTGATGCTGTAAAAGAAGTCCCAAGGCGTCGGATGCTTTCCATGCCATAGCTCCATATAATGATGTAGTGCTTTTTTAAACAGTTGATCGCCCAGATAATCCCGCAATGCAATATAAGACAACGCGGCCTTGATGTAAGCATTGTTACCATAACCTAAACCACTTAACTGAGAGGTCATCGTAATCAGGGGTTGGTCTTCTTCTGTAGAGGGGTCAAAGATATAACGCTTTACACGGGCATCTTTGAAAAGTTCTTTATTTTTTTCGGCACCAATCTCCGCATTTCCGATCCAGAATTCCAATGCAGTAGCCCAACCTTCATCCATATAACCGTATCGCGTCTCATTGATACCCATGTAAAAAGGAAAATAAGTATGTGCAATTTCATGGTCTGCTGTTTGCCGTGCATCCACAAGATTATCTGGAACACTCGAATCGTTGATCATCATCGGATATTCCATATCTGCAAATCCCTGAACGGCTGTCATTGTTGGGTATGGATAGGTGACACCAGGCCAATTTTTAGAAAACCAGTCAATGCAGTATTGTTGCCAGACAATGTATTGTTCAAAATCTGGCGTTCCGGCGACATAACTAGATTGCACACTCACGCGCTTGCTTCCCAAATCTACACTCCCCCCGTCCCAGATATAATTGTCACTCAAGCTGAAACAAAAATCAGGTACGTAGCTTGCTTTGAATTTCCACGTATTCCAGGCTTCTTGTGCTGTCACTTTGCCCGATTTCATTTCGGCATCTGTCGCGATATGTATTGGGGTATCGCTGACTTTTGATTTTTCGAAACGGTCCAGAATAGGTTTCTGCAGTACATCAGCCGCATTGGTCAATTCGCCTGTCGCCCAAACAACAAAGTTCTTCGGAACGGATATCTCAAATTGATAATCGTTGAAACCATTGTAGAATTCTTGTCGGCCATTATGTTCCAAAAGATCCCAGCCATTGTAATCGTCGTATACAGACACACGCGGATAAGAGTAAGCACAATAAAAGGTCGAAGCATTCAATAGCCCTTCACGGTCGCTTTCGACAGATAACGGATATTCCCAGCTAATGTCCAATGTTGCAGTGCTTCCCGGAAGGATTTTCTGCCCAAAATCACCTAACTTCACCGTTCCCCAGTCCTTGCTGTTTACGTCGTAAACTTGACCATTCAATTTAAACGATTTAATCTTTAGGCCCGAAGTCAGGTAATCGTCCGAAGCGTATGCCGCACGTACCGCATTAGGTTTGTGCACATTGTTCACAAATCGGATAGCCAAGCGTTTCAATGTATCAGGACTATGGTTTGTGTACAGAATAGTCTCTGTTCCACTCACCATCTTTGTAGCCGGATCCAACTGCACCCGCACATCATACTTTCCAAAATTCTGCCAATAGTTTTTTCCCGGTATGCCCGTTGTAGTACGGGTCCCCTTTGCGATCGCTTGCTGAATATTCCTTGGGGTATACAGTTCTTGTGCATGAGCAGCCCCTGTCAATAAAAGCAACGTCAATCCGTAATTCAATATAGTGCGTCCTATCATATCCTAGTTTAAATAATCAAACTAAGATAAATTTGCTGTGATTTGCAAGTTTAATTCTCCAGCTTCGCAAGAAAAATAAACTTCTCCAACACAATACCCTATTCGCATTTGTTCAACCATCAAAAAGACAGGCTCCAAGTGCCGGAGAAAACATTTTATTTTTTTTTACGTTTAGTTTTAAGATAAGCCCGAATGTATGCATCAACTTTTACGTTATAACGATTTCTTCCGATACGCTTTTTTAGGAATACTTTTAATTTCAATCCCTACACTCCTTGCAGCTCAAAATGATGTGAAAGCAGACTCTGTTGCACAGTACAAACAGCAGCGTGACTCTGCCTTGGCTAGTCAATACGATATATCGGATCTCATCGGAAGAATAATACATCCCAAACGAAAAAAGGAACATGCAAGTAAACGTTCTCCCATCACCTTAATGCCCAACATTGCCTACAACCCAACCATTGGTGGCCAGATTGGAATCAAGGCTGTCGCCGGGAAAGTACTAGGTGATCCCAAAACAACCACCATGTCGATCGCAGCGACATCCGCCTCGATCACCACGAAAAATATTATGGTCTTCTATATCAGCCACAATGTATTTACTCCGAACAATAAACTAAATTTTCAGGGTGCTTTTGCACTTGTCAAAATGGTGGCTTTAGACGCAGGGCTGGGCATGACTCCCCATGGAAAATGGAACAATGCCGATGAAGAGATTCTTGCCAACCCCGACCATAAGAAATACGGCGCAAAATATAATGCATTTACATTTAATGAAAAAGTCTATAAACGCATCGCCGACGGGCTATTTGTTGGGGCCGGACTGGCGTTTGACTTACGACGGAAAATAACCAGCAGCGGCCCGAATGGCAACGTTACGCCCAACACCATCTACACCGAAAAACATGGCTTCGAGCCCGACAGTTACAATTCCAACGGCCTATTGCTCAATATGCAATATATGACCAGAGACAATCCCAACAGGCCTTACAAGGGTATATATTCGGATATCGGTGTGCGATGGAACACAACGCTGCTGGGTAGCAGCAAAAGTGCAGTACAGCTTACCACCGACTTTCGCAAATACTTTAGTCTATCCCAGTCCGACCCAGCTCATGTACTCGCCTTCTGGTATTGGGGTTCCTATAAACTTGGTGGTACTCTGCCCTATTTTGATCTTCCAGGAACAGGAAGGGACGTAGCCGTCAGAAGCGGCCGCGGTTATACCATCGGTTATTTCAAAGGAATTTCTTTCGGTTATGCCGAAACAGAATACCGCTTCCCAATTTTAAAGAATCGCTTTTTGAGCGGAGCTGCTTTTTTTAACCTACAGACTGCCAGCGACGAACTGGGCACCAAACTTTTTGAAAGGTGGCAACCTGGGGGTGGTGCCGGGTTGCGAGTTCTCTTTAACAAAGCAACACGCACAAATCTATGTCTGGACTATGCCTTTGGAAAATATGGTTCCCGTGGTTTCTTTTTGGGGCTGAATGAAGCTTTCTAATTCCAGGCTGCGGCAGCTTTCTTTGCCATAAAATAACTAAATTAGCCGATGTTATTGCTCTTTCGCTGCATGAAGAGTGACTGCATAAGCATTGACGATACTTCATCATGAATTTAAAAACCTTTTTTCTATACATTCCATTATGTTTAGGTCTCGTTTCCTGTCATCAGGCAAAGACGCCAACACCAACATCAACGAAAAGTGAAGACCAAAAGAAAGAACAAGTAGCCCTTCCTGCCTCCGCGTCGCTCCCATCGGATACGTCGAGCTACGATAGCCCGCGTTTTGAAGGCAGGGTAAAAGAACAAGCGCAGCAGTTAATGGAAATGAATGATGCCGGCCTCTTCGATAAACTTCATCAGAAGTTAACGACAACACTACCGGCGGACCAGAAGGATTATTTTCTTAGGCATCCTACCTTAGCTGTTTTAGCGATCACCAAAGGGAATATCTTTGAAAATGGTGCCGATGACCTTGGGTATATTGTGTACAATAAAGATAATCATCGCATCGAAATCATCCTATTGGATCGTAAGAACAATACATTCAACACACTGTATAAAGAATTAAAAGTTGTCAATACCCTTCAAAATTTGGATTGTTCATCCAGCTTTGGATCGCTCGATTATCTTGTTGCTTCCGAACTGATTTACCAAGAGGATTATATTCGCCTAAACAATTCAAATTACCTGATTGACGACAACTCCTTTGAGGTGACCGATATTTCTACGAACAAAAACTTCGATTTGCAGCAGGGCTGTCTGAACAAAAACATCGCAAAAGATGCCATGGCCAACAGTCTTTGTGTACCGACCAGCTCCGTATACGCGAATTTTCAATGCTTAAAATACAATAAGAAAAAGCAGATTTTTGAAATTTATTTCAGTCAGGAATTTGCAGACTAAGCCGAACTAACCCGAACAATGAAAAGATATTACCTACTTGCTACCCTTGGTTTATGTAGCAAATTATATGCGCAAGAAGTGGATACTACAACTAATCGGCTAGAGCAAGTCGAAGTTAAAGCCTACTTCAATAAACAACCGCTCTTGCGATTGACTTCTTCTGCAGCTGTGTTAAGCAACCAAGCGATCCAATCCCAACAGTCGCCCTCTTTTGTTTCGGCAATGAACAGGGTACCGGGTTTACGGATGGAAGAACGTTCTCCTGGAAGTTACCGGCTTGCACTCCGCGGGAGTATGATCCGTTCACCTTTTGGTGTTCGCAATGTTAAAATCTATCTGGACGACTTTCCGCTTACTGACGCCGGCGGGAACACCTATCTTAACTTGCTCGATCCCTATGCAATCGAGCAAATCAATATCTTGAAAGGTCCGGACGGATCGATCTACGGGGCCAATTCAGGCGGTATACTCTCCTTATATAGTAAAGGATTTGATCAATCTGCAAAACCTGAAGTCAATCTCCAATTAACGGGAGGCTCCTATGGTCTTTTCCAGGAGCAGCTCAATGCAATATTACCCGTCAGCAAGACGCAACAACTTGCCGTCAATCAGAGTTGGACGAGAAGTGACGGTTATCGCCAAAATTCAGCCTTAAACAAAAAGAATATCCAGCTCAATTACAATTGGCAATATGCAAAAACATCCGAATTAAAATTCACGGGGCTCTATTCGGATCTCGGTTACCAAACTCCGGGAGGGCTCACCGCAGCACAAATGGAAAGCGACCGCAGGCAAGCCCGGCCAAAGGGCGGACCAAACCCTGGTGCTGCTGAACAAAAAGCAGCAATCTACGATAAAACATTCTTTGGTGGACTGAGCAACCAGACGCATCTCAGTTCTAAGATGACCTTATTCGCCAGTGTATTTGGTTCATCCAATCAGATCAAAAATCCCTTCATCACCAATTACGAGAAAAGAGATGAAAAGAATTTGGGAACGCGCCTGTATTTATCTTATGTCGATCTGTTGAGCCAAGATTTAAAATATGAAGTACAACTGGGCTTGGAAGCGCAAAAGGGATGGTATGCTATTGACAATTATGACAACGCCCAAGGTGTCGCTACCGATCCTCAGGCCAAGGACAAATTGGAAAACAGTCAGCAATCATTTTTTGCACGCACCCAACTGGAATGGCTAGAGCGTCTCCAGGTAGAGCTGTCGCTCGGATTAAATGAGAATAAAATTGGCTACCAGCAACGTTATCCTGTCGCACAAGAAAACAAAGAAAATATTGATTTCGGGAGTACATGGATGCCACGAGCAGCACTATCCTATTTGATCACTCCAATGCTTGCACTTAGAGCATCGATTTCTAAAGGTTTCTCTGCACCAACTGTTGCTGAAGTCCGCTCGTCAGACAATACAATTAATACGATGCTGAAACCAGAAACAGGTACAAACCATGAATTTGGGCTTCGTTGGCATTTGTGGAATCGCCGGATTATTTTAGATGCAGCGGCCTACACGTATCAAATGAACAATGCCATCATCCGACAGGTACGGGATAATGGTGCTGAATATTTTCAAAATGCGGGTAAAATAAACCAAAAGGGATTGGAAGCCTCGCTATTCATGTATTTGATTAGGCCTCAAACAACCGGTATGGTCCGTAGCCTACAGCTGACCAGCAATTTTTCCTTCAATGACTACAGTTTCAAAACCTATCAGGTAGGCGACAAAAACTATAAGAACAATAAACTCCCTGCAGTTCCTAAAACAGTATGGGTAAATTCGTTGAATATACTTTTCCCGAATGAATTCCAACTGGATCTTCTTTCCAATTTAACAGCAGCCATACCACTGGATGATGCAAACACTGTTTATGCCAAACGGTATCATCTTTTGCAAGCCAAATTATCTTGGAGCAAATCTGTCTGTTCACGGCATAAAATCAGGCTTTTTGTTGGGGCCGACAATCTGCTCAATGAAAAATATAGTCTTGGAAACGATATCAATGCTTTTGGAGGACGGTATTTTAATCCTGCCCCTTTACGTAATTATTATGGCGGAATGAGTTTTAATTTTTAACCAAGCATCATGGAATTCCATCAGTATACATTGACCGATATCGATTTCACCAAGGTGAGCCGTTATTCTTATTTTCCTTGGATGGACCTGACACTGGCCCATTTTCAGGTCAATGCGATGGAAATGGAGGTCAATCAGGCAACTTTTCGGGTACTGGAGAATTATACCGATTTTGAAGTGATGATCATCCATACGTTGCCCACAACAGCCGTCTTTTGCAATTGTCCACAAACAGGATTCTGCCGTCATCAAAAGGCGGCTTTAGGTAAACTATTTACACAGGAGAATTGGCTGGCATTTTTTGATCACAACCGCTATCAGCATCTCCTCAAGAAGGTTGCGGCACAATATGGACTGGAAAAGGAATCGTCTTTAGAAAACTATTTTTCAGCCCAGATCAAAGCAGGGAAGCTTGAGTTTCTATTAAAAGACAAACAGCTAACCTCTATTGATGACTTTGATCTAGTGGAGGAATCTCTTATCCCAAAAAAGGTCAAGACGACGGCCGAACAGCAGCATTATTTTGTGGTGTTAACGCGCAACCGGTACTACAAAAATCTACAAATACTCCTGTGTCAAGCTCCAATGACGAAATCCGGCCTACCTAAAAATCCGATTTCCGCCAGTGAGAGCCAGTCCCGTATCTGGCAAAGCAGCTCGATTGAGGAAATGCAATTTTACACCGCTGTTTACCAATTTTCTCAAGCTGTACAACAGGATATCGAAATCAGCTCCAGTCTGAAGGCGGTTGCAAAAAATCCGTTACACCTCGATTTTTATCTGCATGACTATGAAAAATCCGACAATATAACAGCCTCCACCTTATCGCCGGTTCAATTTAACCTAAACAAAGGTGAAATTAAGCTCTTCATTACAAAAAAAGGTGCGTTTTATACCATTCAAGGAGAAATTCATATTCATACGATAGCCTACAATTTACAGGATTTAGTCGTTCTTTTGGACCATTTCATTCTCATCAAAAATCAGCTTTTTCTGATTGAAAATAGATTTCACCTCAAGTTGATCCGTTTGTTTGGCAACAAAGGTGAGCAATTGTTGATCCATCAGCGTAAGTTCGAAGAATTCAACAGGTTGTTTTTGGAACAGATAGCACATTCCGTGGAGTTAAATTTTAAAGATATTCCCAAAGCAAGCAAGCCACAGTTGAAGGAAAATCTGTATTATCAGGACATGCAGCCATTTTTGTTTCTGGAAGAATCGGAAGATTTTGTCAACCTTATTCCTGTCATGCGTTATGGTGAGGTCGAAATTCCTATTTTAAGTAAGCGGAATATATTTGGTACAGACAGCAAGGGTACACAATTTTTGGTCGATCGGAAACGTGAAGCTGAAACAAAAGTTATTTCCCTGTTACTGAAGCAGCATCCCTATTTTCAGGAGCAAATGGATGAAGGAAGCTTTCAGCATTTTTATTTGCATCGCAAATACTTTCTGGACAGTAACTGGTTTCTGGATGCTTTTGAGGAGTGGCAACATCAGGGTATACAGATCATCGGATTTAATACGTTACGTGGAAATAAATTAAGCCGTTTTAAGGGAAAAATACATGTGGAGGTCCTCAGTGGACAAAATTGGTTCAACGCCAATATACAGGTCAAATTTGGCCCCAAAAGTGTCTCCCTAAAAAAACTTGAAAAGGCAGTACGGAACCGCTCGCAATTCATCACCTTGGATGACGGCACCCAGGGCATTTTACCGCAACAGTGGCTCGATAAATTTGAAGCCTATTTTAATGCAGCAGAATCGATAGCTGATGATTTCATTGAAATTCCAAAATACAAATTCAATGAAATCGATCAACTATTTGATCAGGCGGAGCTAGACCCCATCGTGTTGGCGGAGCTCAGCACGTTGAGAAAGCAGCTCGCTAATTTTTCTTCGCTATCCGAGGTCCAGCTACCTCCAACTTTTGTCGGAAACTTACGCCCTTATCAGCAACAAGGACTACAATGGCTGCATTTCTTGGATGGGCTTAACTTTGGCGGCTGTCTTGCCGATGACATGGGACTTGGCAAAACGATCCAAATATTAGCCTTTCTGGCTACTCAAAAAGCAAAGGGACAATCTGCACCAACATTACTTGTACTTCCCACGACCTTAATTTTTAATTGGCGGCATGAAATCCAGCAATTCCTTCCATCTTTCCAGACGTTGGTTTTAGATGGTCCAAATAGAATGGAAAAAGGGATGCAGTTTGAACAATATGACCTTGTTTTAATTTCTTATCACAACCTGCTGACGGATATCAATATGCTGAAAAAAATAACCTTCAATTATGTCATATTGGACGAATCGCAGCAAATCAAAAACCCGGATTCCCAGCGATACAAAACGGTAAATTTATTAAAATCAAGAAATCGCATTATTTTAACAGGAACTCCTATCGAGAATAATACGATGGATCTTTATGCCCAGCTTTCCTTTATTGTGCCGGGGCTACTAGGAAGCAAAAAATATTTCAAAGATGTCTATACGACTCCTATTGATGCTTTCCATGACCGCAAGAGAAAAAAAATGCTGAAAGAGAAAATAAAGCCTTTCATTCTCCGTAGAACAAAACAGGATGTATTACGTGATCTTCCTGCAAAAAATGAACTGATCCTTTACTGTGAGATGAAAACCGCCCAACGGCGAATTTATGATCTTTATGAAAAAGAGTTTCGGGATTTTATCTCAGCCAAAGATGGCGATGAAATCAAGAAAAGCCCCATGCATGTCCTAAAAGGTCTAACAAAATTGCGTCAGATATGTAATTCAAGCAAACTTCTCCAAAACGAAGATCTGACTACCGCTGCGGACTCTGCCAAAATCGAAATGCTTATCGAGCAGATTCAGCATAAAAAAGACCAGCACAAAATGATCGTGTTTTCACAGTTTGTCAGTATGCTCAACCTGATTAAAGAGGCTTTGGATAAACAGGGGATTCGCGCGTTGATGCTCACGGGCCAGTCCAAAAATCGAGGTAAATTGGTTAGTGACTTTCAATCCGACAAGGATATCCCCGTTTTTCTGGTTAGTCTAAAAGCTGGTGGTACCGGACTTAATCTTACCGCAGCCGATGTAGTGTACCTGGTAGACCCCTGGTGGAATCCTGCTGTTGAACAACAGGCGATCGACAGGATCTATCGCATGGGGCAACAAAAGACGGTTACCGCTGTTCGATTAATCAGCCCTAACACGGTCGAAGATAAAATTCAGACCTTACAGCAAAATAAAAAGGAAATTAGCAACAGTATTCTGGATGAGGGCGGAAGTTTAGATGCCTTTTATCTCGACAAAAGCTATTTAATGAATTTGCTACGCTAAACTATTGAAATCAAAAAAGGGGACATCGATCGATGTCCCCTTTTTTGATATAATTCGTTTTCAGCTGCTCTTTATTTTTTGTCAGAAATGTACGTTTTGTTACCATTTCCGTTGATATAATATTTGCCACCTTTTGGACCGAGATATATTGTATGGCCGTTGTATTTTTCACTTGTTGCTTTATCAGTTGTTGCTACGGCATCCTTTTTAACAGCAGTGGCTTGTTTTTCAGCTTTAGCACTTTCTTTTTTCACGGCTTTTTCCTTCGCTTCCATTGGTGCTGCTGGCGCTGTTTTTGTATCAGCCATCTTTTTCGTCTGCGTTGACTTTTCCTTGACCGCAACTTCCTTCTTCGCTGTAGCTTTCACCGGCGCTGCCTTCGTTTTCGTTTCGGCCTCGTTGGCTTTAGTCTTTACTTTTTGTTCAGACTTTTTGGCTTATTTTTCCATTTTTTTAGGAGCCGTTTGTGCATAGGATTGTCCCAATCCGACTGCAGCGATCAAAGCTAATGCAGCTGTGATTTTTTTGAAACGATTTATTGCTTTCATAACCCAATTGTTATTTAAATAATTGTAAATAAAAGCACAATACAAATGCCATATTTCGATTTAATTACCTGAAAAAATATTTTTTACAAATTTTTAACTTAGCCAAGGAATTATTCGACAACTTGTTTTCTAAATTTCGAATCAATTATATATTTTATCCCCTTTGCATCTATAAATACGGGCTTTCCATGGTAGTGCTCATTGCTCCTTCGATCAATGGCAACACGATACCGGGTGGGTGAACTAGTGGAGCTGTAGGTTATATTTCCAACCGATTCTCCAGGGCTCACGATTACTTCCGAACCTTCATATACGCGCTCACTCACCCTGCCCGTAAAACGCTGTTTTCCCGATGACGTTTTTACTTTCTCCTGCTGTTCCGGCCCTTTATCGATTGGCGCAACGTCTAAGCTCATCACATCTATCTGAGGGCTTAAAGGGAAGAATGGATCTACCCAGCGATATACAAAATGATAATCAGTCTCTAAATTATTAAAAGCATGCATTTGCTGCGCTCTTACAACACTTATCCCGCCTCCTAAAATCAGCAGTGGCAGTAGGCAACGTCTAAAGAAGATTAATTCAACTCTTAACATATCTTTTTTTCCTTTCGTTTAGGTGCTCCCAAATAAAATGCCATCTCTCTCTAAAGCATTCATCTTTAACACATTTTTAACTAAAGTAATTTAGTTTGATATTTAACTATTTTATATTTAACTTTGTACTATGAAAAACGAATCCATGAATCCAGTAAAACCCTTAGTGGATAGTATCATTGCTTTGCGAACGAGCTTAAAACAATACTATATCCAGAAAATAAAGGAACAGCAATTGGATATCACCTATGAAATGTTACAAGTATTGGCAGCACTGTGGAAAAAGGAGCAAATGAATCAGCAAGATATAGCCACAGCAATACAGAAGAACAAAGCAAGTGTCACTCCGTTGATCGATAATCTTTGTAAACGGGATCTGGTTAGACGCGTCAGCGATCCCAATGACAGGCGAAATAATTTAATCGAATTAACGGTAAAGGGAAACGAATATAGGACATTATTAGACCCTGTCCAACAAGACCTCTACCGTGTGATCCTGCAGGAGATATCAGAAAAAAAAGTATTGGAAATTACAGAAACTCTCGAAAAATTGACCGCAATTATTGATAAGCAATAGTATCGGGAGCCTTGATTTTCAGAAAAAAAGAAGATAAATAATTGAGTCATGAGCAATTCAACATTAAGTGAGAAAGAAATAAAACGAAGGCGGAAGATATGGATCATCAACATCCTATCTGCAGTCGTCATTGTGTTTACCATTATCTGGGGTATCTTAGTCTTTTTCCACATCAACGAATCTGTTTATACAGATGATGCCCAGGTAGATGCCCATATTACCCCTATAAATTCGCGTATCAGCGGTTATATCAAAGCAATTCGATTTGATGAGCATCAAAAAGTTCACAAAGGCGATACACTCGTCATTATTGATGATGCGGAGTACAGAATTTTATTACAAAATGCACAAGCCACTCTTGCCGATGCCAAAGCAAGTAAAACTATATCGCAATCTGGAATTGCCATTGCCAGCAATAGTACTGCGATAGCAAATGCCAATATCGATGAGATGAGAGCCCGGCTAGATAATATGGAATTGAATTATAGGCGTTACGAGAGTCTGGTGAAAGATGAAGCAGTAGCGCAATATCAATTCGATCAGGTAAAAGCAGATTATGAGGCCATGTTAGCCAAATATAAGGCACTTTTGGCGCAAGAGCGTGTATCGAAACTTAACACACATGAGTCTGAACAGAAGCTGTCGGTCAATGATGCCTCATTACTAAAGGCCGAATCTGCGATTGATCTAGCCAAGTTAAACCTTTCGTATACGGTTATCACGGCACCGTACGACGGTGTATTGGGACGGCGGACGATTGAAGAGGGTCAATTGGTGCAAAACGGTACGCCATTGGTCAATATTGTACGTGATGAGCAGAAATGGATTACCGCAAATTATACCGAAAGTCAACTAAAAAATATTGCCCTCGGGGCAAAAGTCAACATTGAAATTGATGCATTGGCCGGGAAGACATTTGAAGGTGAAGTAGCCGCCATATCCGAAGCAACAGGATCTAAGTATTCTGCTGTTCCGGTTGACAATTCTACGGGGAACTTTGTTAAGGTACAACAGCGCATTCCGGTTAGAATTAATTTTACAGCATCCAATACCCCAAAAGATCTCGCCATGCTTCGCGTAGGTATGAATGCTATCATACGTATTAAATAATCATGAAAGATCGTATATTCAGAGATTGGTTGAGTTCAGGTTGGGAATTGTTCTTTCTGTTTGTACTCAATATTTTATTTTCGTTCAATAATGGAATCCCAACATCCATTAACACGTATGTCATGAATGGATACGCCGGTATCACTGCAGATCTGAGTATGGCTACATATTGTTATTATGCAGGAATGGTATGTGCCATACCACTGGTATTTAGGTTGTTGAAATTATTTTCCAAAAAGACGATATTAATTGTATCTATCTTCATTATCCTCGCTTCCAATGCGGTTTTGGAACATGCTAATAATGGTGTTAACATCTGTATGGCCACATTTTTTATCGGGAGTGCCAAGATTATTGTCACGATGGCTATCATTGGGGAAATGATCCCTTTTCTCATGCCACGTGGAGAACGGTATCAATTATATGCAGTCTACTACCCCATGACAATGATCATTCCTGCCTTGGCAAGTTATGTATCTGTTCTATTTGCAACACGTTTCTATTGGGAAACTGTCTTTTTATTTCAAAATATACTACTTGCAGTAGCGTTGTTAATCTGCATCATCTTTATGAAATCGTCAGATTTTAAAAAGGTACCGCTGTATCAATATGACTGGTTTGGAAGTATTTTACTTTGTATTTCATTATTGAATTTTGCCTATTTCAGCACATATGGTCTGACACAAAATTGGTTTCATTCCAGGTTTATTTTGGTCACCGGAATCGCATCGCTCTGTTTTTTTATACTTTTTATAAATAGAAGTGTACTAATCCGAAAATCACTCTTAAATTTTGAAGCCTTTTCAACACGGATTCTGCCTATCTCCATTGGAACAATTTTTATTTTCGGCATTTTTTATAGCTCGACCTCGCTGTACTCCTCCCTTTTGGGAATTACGCTTGGTACAAACCCCTTGGAAGTCGCCGAAATAAATACCTATGTAATTCCTGGTTATATGATCGGCGCAGTAATCGCTTATATTTATTTCAAAATAACAAAGAAATGCAAGTTCATTTTGGCATTCTCCGCAGCGTGTTATGCCCTATCTTGCTTTTTCTTTGCAAGGATTATTGACCAACATACAAACTCGGCTTTGTTCTATCTCCCTTTGACATTAAGAGGAATGGGCGTGATCACTTCCTACATTGGAATAGGCGTATATATGGCCGGCAATATTCCCAGTAAATATTACCTCTCTGGCTTAGTATTTTTGATTCTTACACGTTCATTTTTGGTGCCTGTAGTCTGGTCAAACATCATTGCCAATTGGTATTACCACCTACAGATCCTTAATGCCAATAATCTTGCTGGTATAATCGATCGAACAAATAGCTTGGTGCTACAAAGAGGAAATATAATGAAATCGGTCCAAGTCCAAGCCTCGCTACTATCCATACGCGACGCCTACTCCGGGCTATTTATTATCGGGGTAATCCTAACGTTATTCATCTTAATCTTCCCTTTTCATTCTTCGCCTATACGAAGAGTTTTCGACTGGAAGAGAAAAAATGCAACGAAAGAAGCTTTGCAAATTCCTATTTCTTAGTTAACTGTTATAAATTTCAGTAATATACTTGAATACGATACGCTCAGCGATTGCGTACTTATCGAAAAGTGTACGGAGATCGTCATAGAGCGTTTTGTTTTCAGCCTGCTCTTTTGGAAAATAGGATGATGAACGTACTCTTCCCAAGAACGACCGAAGATCCAATATCTGTTGGTTTGGCAAGGTTATTTTGATCATTGGACGTGGTGAAAAAAATTGTTTGAGATCATCGTCACTGATATTTTTGTGACTGACAGATTGATAGCTTGGTATATGGCTGAGCAGAAAATCTTCGTATTCCTGTTGAAAAGCGTCGTCCGGATCACGCTGGTTCCAAACCAACACAATATGTCCATTTTCGGTGAGGATGCGGGCGAACTCCCTTTTACATGCATCCCGATCAAACCAATGAAACGATTGACCCGCAAAAATAAGATCGACACAGCCAGACTCAATGGATGTACTTTCGCCGGTGGCATTCAGCGCGATTAAATTCCGATAGGTTTTAAAATGATGCAATAAAGATTCACGCATTTTCCGATTGGGTTCAACAGCAAAAACGTCATTTCCATTTTCGAGAAAAAGTTGCGTAGATAGCCCAGTGCCACTACCAATATCGGCAACCAACCATTTTTTATCCAGCCCTATCTGTTCTTTAAGTACTTGAATAATCTCTTTTGGATAACAAGGTCTAAATTTCTCGTAATCGACAACCCGGTCTGTGAATCTATCAATACTGTTTTTGTTCATACTAAGAATTACTGTAACTAGTCGATTATACCTTCGTCTTTAAAACTATAATAGCCGTTATCGGTAAAGATTAAATGATCGGCAACTCTAATATCCATAATTTTAGAGGCTTCAACAATTTTTTGCGTCAGAATTTTGTCAGCATTGCTGGGATACAAGGTGCCCGATGGGTGGTTATGAACTAAAATAATGGCATGTGCTTTAAGGCTGAGTGCGGAGCGTAAAATTATCCGGACATCGACCGGCGTAAAATCATTACCACCACGGCCGATGAGCTGTTTGTCCAATATTTTATACCCCGTATTCAAATACAGAGTCCAAAACTCTTCATGAGGCAGATCCTGCAGGATGGGTTTCATCAAGTTGTAAACGAAGCGGCTGCTATTTACCAGCTTTCGTTCTTCTGCAGGCAGGTCGTTTTTGCGGCGGGCGAGCTCCAATGCCGCAATAATGGCGATGGCTTTTGCTTCACCTATCCCTTTATATAGGCTCAGTTCCGAGACCTCCATCATCGAAAGGGTGTGCAGGTTATTTTTGACATCAGCCAATATGCGTCGACATAATTCGACAGCACTTTCATTTTTGGAACCAGAGCCGATCAGGATAGCCAATAATTCGGCATCTGTAAGCGCCCTACGCCCCTGGCTCAATAGCTTCTCTCTCGGGCGGTCGGCCTCTGCCCACTCCCGAATGACTAGTTTGTACGGATTTGACATCTAAAGTTAATTATAATTGGCTAGCGTACATAAATATACAAAAAATAGCTAATTAATATCCTGAGAAATACACAATCTATCAATTAAAAAAAATTGGCAATCGCGATTTACTTCACATTTCACTCTGAAACGTTATCTTTGTATTTCATAAAAATTTTTGAATATGAGTAAAGCGATTATTAAAACAGAAAAAGGCGACATGACTGTGGAGTTCTACACAGCTGATGCTCCAAATACAGTAGCCAATTTTATCAAACTTGCTAAATCAGGATATTATGATGGATTAGCGTTTCACCGTGTGATCCCTGATTTCGTTATCCAAGGTGGATGTCCAAATTCACGTGAAGGTGCTGCTGGAATCCCTGGAACAGGTGGACCTGGTTATAAAATTGACTGTGAACTAACAGGCGAAAACCAATACCACGATAGAGGTGTATTGTCTATGGCTCATGCAGGTCGTAATACAGGTGGTTCGCAATTTTTCATCTGTCATAGCCGTAACAACACTGCGCACTTAGATCGTAACCATACTTGTTTTGGAAAAGTAATCGAAAACGTAGACATCGTTGACGATATCAGACAAGGTGACCGTATTTTATCAATTGAAGTTATCGAAGATTAATTCTTGGAGATTTAAATAATATTAAAATGAATTTAAGAGCATTAGTATCCGTAACTGGTAAACCAGGATTGTTCAAATTGGTTGGACAAAATAAAGGTGGTTTTATTCTAGAAACCCTTGATCAAGCAAAAATTAAAACTGTAGTAAGTTTATCTTCTACAAAAATGGCGACTTTGGAAGATATCACAATCTATGGTGAAGAAGAAGAAATTCGTCTATTGAATATTTTTGAAACAATCAAAGAGAAAGGCATCGCTCTACCAGATACAAAATCTGATGGCGCTACTTTAAGAAATTTCTTCCGTGAAGTAGCTCCTGGCCATGATGAATCACGTGTTTATTCTTCGGATATTAAAAAGGTAATCACATGGTACAACATTATCAAGGAATTCCCTTTATTTGAAGAAGAAGCACCAGCTCCTTTAATGTAAACTTTTACATATAGCCCAAATAAAAAAGGAGTTGATCAAATGATCAACTCCTTTTTTATGGTGTTTTCTTTTCAATGATGTTTCCTTGATGTGTTGTTTCCTAATGAAACACTACATAAAGTACATTTTTTTCGATGTTCTTTTGATCCTTGGCCCCATCAAGCTTAACATGTGCTTTTGTTACCTCAAATTCTTTGGGTTCAAATTTCTTTTCGACAACGGCAGTGGTCGTAAAGCGCAAAAGGGAATTTTCATCCGCATTGAGATAGGCATCAATTTCAAGTATGCCTTCGTTTTCGTCAAACACATAAGGATGCAACACATTGATTCCTTTCGGAATACGTGGACTTTTCCAGACAACAAATTTAGGGAGCGTCTTATCGCTTGCATCAATTTTATTGTAAATAGCCTGCTGACAGGTAATTCCGGCAATTACTTTTGTTTTTCCGGTCTTATCGATCATATACTCTTTGGGATTTATGCGTATCTGCACTTTCGCCAATCCATTAAGTCTCCCTTCAGGATAGTTCAGCCCTACATGGATAGCCTCATTTTCGCTATTTGCTAGAAAAACCTCGCCTAAGCCTTTGTTATAATTCACATAATTTTCCAGGCGGTAAGTCAGGCCTTCAGCATTCGATTTTGCTTGCTGTTGATCAAATTTAATTTCCATCTTGCGTAAAGGAACAAGCATCAGCTCCATGCGCTGCAGGGGATTTTCAATATCAAAGCTATCTTTCTTTATCTGTTCCGCCTGAGGTAGTGCGGATATCGCTTTCCACAATGCAGCAGGTGAACTATCATTGGTCAGATTCATCAACTTGATCAGTTCAGCAAAAGGCATATTAGGAAAAGTAACTTTTTGTACGATTACCGCAGCATTGATCCGTTTAGAAGAGCGGATATCCGTTGTTGTATTTGATTCTTCATGTAGCTTAACCTCTTTAGGTGTAGAGGATTGACAATTGTGAAAAAGAAGCACTATGCCTAATAATGGGAAAACTAAGGCGTACTTTTTTAGATATTTTTTCATATCTATAGCTGTTTAAATGTAGTATAGACAAATTTACCTTATTTGACGCAGATATCACAAAAAAAGCCCCAGAATTTATATCCGGAGCTTCTTTTATCTTACACTAGCACATAGGCTATTCGCTTTAATTAATGACCTTTTGGTTCGGCATCGATACGTTTAATATCTGCTCCTAATTTACGCAAGCGTTCTTCGATATCTTGATAGCCACGTTCAATCTGTTCGATATTGTGGATCACAGATTTTCCTTTAGCAGATAGGGCTGCAATCAATAAAGAAACCCCGGCACGAATATCTGGCGAAGTCATCTCAATACCTCTCAGATGATGTGATTTATTCAGTCCAATAACGGTTGCGCGGTGCGGATCGCACAAGATAATCTGAGCCCCCATATCGATCAATTTGTCCACGAAGAACAAACGGCTCTCGAACATTTTTTGGTGGATCAATACGTTTCCTTTTGCCTGAGTCGCCACAACAAGTACGATACTTAATAAATCGGGCGTAAAACCTGGCCAAGGTGCATCTGAAATCGTCAGGATAGATCCATCGATAAATGTATCGATTTCATACGATTCTTGCGCTGGAATAAAAATATCATCACCGCGTAATTCAAACTTGATGCCTAAGCGCGAAAATACAGATGGAATAACACCCAGTTCTTCAAAACAGACATCTTTAATGGTGATTTCTGAACCTGTCATTGCTGCAAGGCCGATGAAAGAACCTATTTCAATCATATCAGGCAACATGCGGTGTGAAGTTCCCCCCAGACGCTCTACGCCTTCGATGGTCAACAAATTAGATCCAATACCGGATATTTTAGCCCCCATGCGATTCAACATCTTACATAGTTGTTGTAAATAAGGCTCACAAGCAGCGTTGTATATCGTTGTTGTCCCTTTTGCCAATACAGCAGCCATCACGATATTTGCCGTACCCGTTACAGAAGCTTCGTCCAAAAGGATATAACTTCCTTTTAACTCCGTTGCATCAACGTTAAAAAAATGGGTAGTCGCATCGTACACAAACTTAGCACCCAATTTTTCAAAACCCAAAAAGTGGGTATCTAATCGTCTACGTCCGATTTTATCACCCCCCGGTTTCGGAATAGCGGCTTTTCCGAATCGAGCCAACAAAGGACCGACAATCATGATAGAGCCACGCAACCCACCGCCTTTTTCTTTAAATTCGGGTGACTGGAAATAGTCTATATTTATATCTTTAGCTTCAAAAACGTATGTGTCCTTATCTATGCGATCAATTTTAACACCTAAAGCAGCCAATAGATCGATCAACTTATTGACATCCTTAATATCTGGGATATTACTGATGGTCATAGGTTCTTCTGTCAGTAAAACTGCAGAAAGGATCTGTAAGGCCTCATTTTTTGCTCCTTGAGGAATAATCTCTCCCTTTAACGGTTTTCCACCGATTATTTCAAATGCGTTCATTTATATATAAGTGATATCTTCTTAGTGTCATACCCCTGTTCTTGTATTTGTCTCGGGATATTTAGCCTTCCGCCCAACATACCGGGATCGGAGACCAAAGAACCTTGTTTTTTTATAAAACAGCGCGATTCTTAAAAAAAGAAGGCAATTGTAAAGAAATCTGTTAATCACTTCGCAATTGCCTGCTTCTTTAAACAAAATCTTTAAGAACTAGCCTCGTTTATTATTATAATTACCCTGCGGCTTTCTGTTTCTGTTATTGTTGTTATTGTTGTCCCTACCGTAGCTGTTGTTATTGTTGTCTCGACTATAGCTGTTGTTATTGCTTCCGTAGTTATTGCGCTTCGTATTATTGTTGTTGTTACTTGTCATACGAGGCTTGCCTCCACCTTTCGACTGGTGACCGGAATTATTATTATTGTTATTGTTATTATTTCCGCCTGAGTTACTGTTAGCCGGACCTTTAACGCGATTTCCCGGAGGCGGAGTTTTAAAGTCAAGTTTGGTCAATACGGTACCTTCTGGTAAGGTCAATTGATAACCTGACAACTCTTTGAGATCCTGGATGATCAACTCGTCTGAAACAGAATCCTTATTCCAGGTCAGGTAAGCCATTTTCATAAAATTAGCGATACCGATGACCATCTGCTCTCTTTTGGCTTCGTCATTGGCCAATAACGCCTTTTCAATCATTTTCTCTACGGTAAAACCATAGTGCTTGAATCTAATGGAATGCTGCGGATAGCCTAAATGCTCAACTTCGTGTTTCACACTTTTCGCTGTGGCAATTGGATAAGGCGAGTCGATATCCAATTTAAAATCAGAGATAATCTGTAGGTGATCCCACAGTTTATGTTTAAAATCAGACACGTCTCTCAAATGTGGGTTCAATACCCCCATCATATCGATTACAATCTGCGCATGTTTATTTCTTTCTTCCTTTGTGGGTAAAGTACAGATGTAATCTACCATATTTTGCACATTGCGACCATATTCTGCAAGGATCAATTTTGGTCTAGTGCTGTTGTAGTCAAAGTTCATATAGCTAATATAAGTACCTAATTAAACGATTAAGATATCGTTTTGGTATTTTATTATTGAATTATTCTAAGTTTTGCAAATTTAAGCAACAATTGTTTCTGTCCCAATTCCTTAAAGAAAATAGTTGCTTTTATATCTCCTTTGTTTCCTTCGAGATTCACAACTTTGCCAAATCCAAAGCGTTCATGTTCAACTTCCATGCCGACCTGAAGATTTGATGTATCTGAAGGAGCAAAACCCGCAGTAGGTTTGTGGGCTTTCGGCAGTATCGATGTCGTTTTAACCATGGGCTTAGGCTTAGGTTTAGAAAACGTATCATCACTGTCCTTTTGCTGCCATGCAATTCGTTCGCCTTGAAAACTTCCGGCTGAGGCAGAAGTTTGTCGTGGTTTAAAATCCAATGCAAGACATGCCGGATTCAATTCATCCAAGAAGCGACTGGGTTCGCAGTTATTCAGCGTTCCCCAACGATATCGCGAAGTAGCATACGAAAGTAGTAATTTTTTTTCAGCTCTCGTAACGGCAACATAAAAAAGTCTTCGTTCCTCTTCCAGTTCCGACCTGGAATTCAACGACAACTGGGAAGGAAATAGGTTTTCTTCTAAGCCTACAATAAAAACAATCGGAAATTCCAAGCCTTTGGAAGAGTGGATGGTCATCAATGATACAGTATCCGCATTTGGATCTTTATCATTATCGTCGTTTGTCAACAGGGCAATATCCTGCATATAGACATCAAGTCCACGTTCTTCGATATCTTCCCGTTCCGAAAATTCCTTGATACCATTGAGGAGTTCCTGGATATTTTCGTAACGTGCCAACCCCTCTACCGATTTGTCTTCGTACAATTCTTTCAGAATACCGCAGTGCTGCGCAATATGCATTGCGGTATCAAATGCGTTATTGTTTTTGGCCAGGGCCTGAAAACTCTGAATCATCTGTGCAAAACCACCGACAGACGTTGCGCTACGCCCATCTAGAAACTGGGCTGCATTTGCAACAACATCCCATATACGATACTGATTCTGATCTGCAGCGATCATGATCTTTTCCATCGTCGTATCCCCTATCCCTCTACGCGGGTAATTGATCACACGCTTGAGTGCTTCCTCATCATTCGGGTTGAAGGTAAGTCTGAAATACGCGATCAGATCTTTAATTTCTTTCCGTTGATAAAAAGACGTACCACCATAGATTTTATAAGGGATATTGATTTTGCGTAAGGCCTCCTCCATAGCCCTGGATTGGGCATTGGTACGATACAGAATAGCAAAATCCTTATAATTAAGCCCTTTTAACGATTTCTCTTCAATGATCTGGTCGGCGACGATCTTACCTTCCTCATTGTCAGAGAAAGCACGTGAAACCTTGATCTTTTCGCCTTCTTCATTATCCGAGAAAACATTTTTCTCCAATTGATTCTGATTATTGGCAATCACCGAATTGGCCGCATTCACGATCATCTTCGTAGATCGATAATTCTGCTCCAGTTTAAAGATCTTCACATCCGGATAATCTTTTTGGAAATTCAGGATATTCTGAATATTTGCGCCACGAAATGCATAGATTGATTGTGCATCATCCCCAACCACACAGATATTTTCGTTGACTGCTGCCAGGCGTTTGACAATAAGGTATTGCGAGAAGTTGGTATCCTGGTACTCATCGACCATCAAGTAACGAAATTGATGCTGGTATTTATGCAGTACCTCTGGATGTTTATTTAACAATACATTCGTTTTAAACAACAGATCATCAAAATCCATTGCCCCAGCACGGTAACAGCGCTGTGCATAGGTCATATAAATCTGTCCCAGTTGACCACGACCATTGGAAATATCCTCGGCCAATATGGCTTCATTCTTATTATATTCCTGCGGTGAGATCAGGTTATTTTTTGCCTGTGAGATACGTCCGTACACATGATTGACATTATACAGCTTATCATCGAGATTCATTTCCTTTAAAATGGCACGCAACAAACTTTTGGTATCATCCGTATCGTAGATGGTAAAGTTTCTGGGATAACCGATCAATTCAGCTTCTACACGGAGTATTTTTGCAAACACCGAGTGGAATGTTCCCATCCAAATATTTTTCGCTTCGCTCCCAACAACAGAAACGATACGCGCGCGCATCTCTTTGGCCGCTTTGTTGGTAAATGTTAATACCAAGATATTGAATGGATCAACACCTTTTCGAATCAAGTGTGCGACACGATAGGTAATGACCCGTGTTTTTCCTGAACCAGCTCCCGCAACAATCATCACAGGACCTTCTGTTTGCTCTACGGCTCCTCGTTGTGAAGGGTTTAAACCCGCTAAATAATCCAAATTAACTCCTTAAATTTTAAAACCTGAGAATAGGGTATAAAAGTACAAATTTCCTGTTGATCACTCAGGCTATTTTGCTAATATTTTTACACAAAAAAAACCGATAATCAAGATTATCGGTTTTTATATCATCCAAGCAACATCTAGCCTCTGCTGTTATAATTTGGTGCTTCCTTCGTAATGGAAATATTATGTGGATGGGACTCTCTCAGCCCTGCTCCTGTAATACGGACAAATTGTGCTTCCTGTAATTTTTCAATTGTTGCAGCACCACAGTAGCCCATAGAAGCGCGTAATCCACCAATGTATTGATAAACAACCTCAGCCAATGTACCTTTATAGGGAACACGTCCCACAATACCTTCGGGAACCAATTTTTTGATATCATCTTCTACGTCTTGGAAATAACGATCTTTCGATCCTTTTTCCATGGCTTCGATTGAGCCCATGCCGCGGTAAGATTTAAACTTACGTCCTTCATAGATAATTGTCTCTCCAGGAGCTTCTTCCACGCCTGCGAATAGAGAACCAGCCATAATTGTGCTTGCTCCGGCTGCGATTGCTTTCGCAATATCACCAGTCTGTTTGATACCTCCGTCTGCGATCAATGGCACGCCAGTTCCTTTAAGGGCTTTGGCAACTTCATATACGGCATAAAGCTGCGGAACACCGACACCAGCGATAATACGGGTTGTACAGATAGAGCCCGGTCCGATACCTACTTTTACAGCATCTGCACCTGCTTCAGCCAAAGCTGTTGCTGCTGCACCTGTTGCAATATTTCCAACGATTACCTGTAGGTCAGGGAACTGCGATTTCACCAATTTCAACTTATCGATTACACCTTTAGAATGCCCATGTGCTGTATCGATTGTAACCACATCCACACCTGCTTTCACCAAAGCCTCCACGCGGTCAAGGGTATCTGGTGTAACGCCTACTGCCGCACCAACCAATAAACGACCATGGCTATCTTTGGCAGCATTTGGGTAATGCTTATATTTTTGTATATCTTTAAAGGTAATCAAGCCTTTCAAAATACCTTCTTCATTGACTACTGGAAGTTTTTCGATTTTTTCGTTTTGAAGAATTTCTTCCGCTTTCACTAAATCCGTTCCTTCGGGAGCAACCACAAGATTTTCCTTGGTCATCAATTCATTGATGGGACGGCTCATATCTTTTTGGAAACGAAGATCACGATTCGTCACAATACCGACCAATTGACCTTTTTCGTTCACAACAGGGATTCCACCAATCTTGTGCTCCTTCATAATATTGAAGGCATCACCCACCGTTGCTGTTGCCAATAACGTAACTGGATCCTGAATCATACCGCTCTCAGAGCGTTTTACTTTACGTACTTCAGCAGCTTGTTCTGCAATAGTCATGTTCTTATGTAACATACCAATACCGCCAGCTTGTGCAATCGCAATCGCCAAATCAGCACCGGTTACCGTATCCATTGCTGCAGAAACCAATGGAATATTTAATTTGATTTTTTTTGTTAGCGAAGTGCTCGTATCAACGTCACGGGGTAAAATTTCAGAATAAGCTGGAATTAATAAGACGTCGTCGTAAGTGAGACCTTCTGCTACGAATTTTTGTGGATCTAATTGCATGGCAAATATGTATTGGGTTTTCTATTTGCCAGGCAAATTTAAGAAAAATAAGCAATAATAAAAAATAAAAGATACAAATTACAATCGGAAGACAAATTAGAAACGTTATGAATTAAGACTACATGACGGCCCCTATGTTGGCAATATCATTTTTTGGCAAGCTATTTGCTTTTGTGTAACACGAAAAGTTATTTTAATTAATGAAAATATAAAGATAAGATAATTATGAAAAAGACATTACTCTCATTAGCTGCCGTCGCAGCATTAGCATTTGGCGCACAGGAAGCGAAAGCTCAGTCTCCATTCAGATCAGCGATAGGTGTTGTATTCGATGGTACAACAACTGACTTATGGGGTGTTCAATATAAGCAATCTTTTGGCGGTGCCAACATGGGACAAGCACAGGTGATGTTTGACGACCACGTGGTTGCTGTAGGTGCAGACTACCAATATGCAAGACCCTTCCAAGGCGTGAATGGTTTGGGATGGTATGCCGGCGTTGGTGCACAATTGACATTTATCGACGTAGGAGATAATATTACAAATGTTGCTTTACGTCCTCAACTAGGTTTGGAATTCAAAATTCCAGTTGCTCCGATTGCTTTCCACGCAGACTGGAAACCAGACTGGAGATTGAATCACAATAGTGATTTTGATGCATCAACATTTTCTTTTGGTATCAAATACACATTGAAATAATATAAGCAACTAAACAGTGTAAAAAGGTCCTTCTCGTCTTGAGTAGGGCCTTTTTTTATAAATAAAATCAATTAATATTTCTTTTTTTCTTCAATTCTCCTATTTTTATGCCGTTGACCTAATTGGCATAAATAAAACTTTTCATTCTACAAAAATTTTATACCTTTGCCATTCTTGGTAAAATGTGATTAAACGAGAACTAATTATCAATTACATAAACAGTATTTAACATTAAAATTAATACAATTATAACAGACGATGCAAGGTAAAGGGCTGATTAAACTTTTAGTGATAGTGGTGTCATTAGCGTGTCTATACTCCCTATCATTTACTTGGGTGACCCGCAATGTGGAGCGAGATGCTGAGAATTTTGCCAAAGGAGACTTGGCAAAAGAGAAAAGCTATCTCGACTCAATGGCAGGTGAAGTAGTGTACAATTTAGGTTTTGCAAAATACACCTATCGGGAAGCTAAAGCAAATGAACTCGCTTTGGGATTGGATTTAAAAGGCGGTATGAACGTAACCATGGAGATCTCATTGGACGAATTGATCCGCAATTTGGCGAACAATCCAAAAGATGAGAAATTCAACAAAGCGTTGGAACAGGCAGTGGCAAAAAGTAAAACGAGTGCAAAAACAGTCGTTGCTTTATTTATGGAGGAATACAAATCCATCGGTGCGACAACGCCACTTTCAACATTCTTCTCAACAAAAGACAATGCTTCTTTAATTAAACCGGGTGATTCAGACTCAAAAGTTGAATCATTCCTTCAAAAAGAAGCAGACAATGCCATCCAAAATTCTTACAAAGTACTTCGTACGCGTATCGACAAATTTGGCGTTGCATCTCCAAACATTCAAATTCAACAAGGTACAAACCGTATTTTAATCGAATTACCTGGTGTAAAAGATGAAAGCCGTGTTCGTAACCTATTACAAGGTTCAGCTAAATTGGAATTCTATGAGACCTATACGAATCAGGAAGTTTATCCAATATTAGAAAATATCGACAAAACTTTAGCTTCAACGTTAAAAGCTGCTCCAGCAGCTACGACAAATGCTGCTGCAGATACAAGCAAAAAATCAGATGATTTATTGTCTAATCTAACCGGTGGTAAGAAAGATGCTAAGAAAGACAGTGCTGCTGTAAATCTAGGTCAGAAAAATCCATTATTTGAAGTATTACGTCCAGCAGTTTATATGGGCGAAAACCAACAAATGGCGCTTATGCCAGGTTCAATGGTTGGTATTGCTTCTTTAAAAGATACAGCAAAAGTAAATGCTTATTTACAACGTCCAGAGGTAAAATCAATCCTACCTGGAAACTTAAAACTTTTATGGGCTGTAAAACCTGAGCAAAAGACACCTGAGCAACTATCATTATATGCAATTAAGGGGGCTGGACAAGACAACGGTGCTGTATTGACAGGAGATGTCATTACGGATGCAACAGCAAACTTTGATGAGAAAAATCAACCTGTGGTTGGTATGCAAATGAACAGCGAAGGTGCACGTGAATGGAAGAAAATTACTGCAAAAGCGGCTCAAAACAGAGATGCAATTGCGATCGTTCTTGATAATGTGGTTTATTCTGCTCCTTCTGTAAACGGTGAAATCCCAAATGGTAGTTCATCAATCTCTGGATCCTTTACGGTAGAAGACACCAAAGATTTAGCAAACGTATTGAAAGCAGGTCGTCTTCCGACAACTGCTAAAATCGTTGAAGAAGCTATTGTGGGACCTACTCTAGGTCAGGCTGCCATCGATGCGGGTGTTAACTCTGCTGTTATCGGTATTATCGTAGTAATGATCTTTATGATCGCTTACTACAATACTGCAGGTATCGTGGCAAACATCGCGGTGTTGTTAAACGTATTTATCATTATGGGGGTATTGGCATCCTTAAATGCTGTACTCACCTTACCGGGTATCGCGGGTATCGTATTAACGATGGGTACTGCGGTCGATGCGAACGTCTTGATTTATGAACGTATCCGTGAAGAACTGGGATTAGGAAAATCGATCCGTCAGGCTGTTGCAGATGGTTACAAACACGCTTTACCTTCCATCCTGGATTCGCAGATCACAACGTTTTTGATCGGTATTATCTTATTCTTATTTGGTAGCGGTCCAATCTTAGGTTTCGCAACAACATTAATGGTGGGTATCATTACTTCATTGTTTACTGCGATCCTTGTTACTCGTGTTATTTTCGAATGGATGTTGGCGAAAGATTTCAAAATCAAAGTCTCTTTCCCTTGGTCTGCAAATACCTTGCATAATGCAAACTTTAAATTCGTTCAGAAACGTAAAATCTTTTATGCGATTTCAATCGTTGCCGTGTTAATTTCTGCGGCATCAATTTTCACAAAAGGATTCAGTTTAGGTGTAGACTTCCAAGGTGGCCGTACGTATACTGTCCGTTATGATAAACCTGTGGACTTGGAAGCTGTACGTACAAACTTGGATGATATCTTCCAGAAAACAACTGAAGTAAAAGTCTTTGGTGCATCCAACCAACTGCGTATAACAACAACTTACCATATCGAAGAAACTTCGGACACTGCTGATAAAGAGGTATTGGACAAATTAAACCAAGGTTTATCAAAAGTAGATGCTTCCAATAAACATGAGATCCTTTCGTCTCAAAAAGTTGGACCAAGTATCGCTACCGACATCAAATCTAGAGCAACCAGTTCCGCAGTTTTCTCTATCATCATTGTTGCAGCTTACATCCTGATCCGTTTCCATAAATGGGAATATTCAGTTGGAGCAGCTATTGCAACAATTCACGATGCGATTATTTTATTGGGATTATTCTCAATTTTGGATGGTATCGTACCATTCTCATTGGATATTGACCAACACTTTGTGGCAGCGATATTAACTGTAATTGCCTACTCGGTGAATGATACAGTGGTTGTATTTGACCGTTTACGTGAATTCGTATCGAAACCAAATGCGCATAATGAAGATCTAGGCGATGTGGTAAACCATGCGATAAACTCTACTTTAAGTAGAACAATCATCACATCATTGACAATCGTGTTTGTGCTTGCTGTATTGTTTATCTTTGGTGGTGAAGTTATCCGTGGATTCTCATTCGCAATCTTAATCGGTGTTATCGTAGGTACATATTCATCGATTATCTTAGCGGCACCTTCGGTATATGACTTACGTAAAGGAAAGCATTTAGCAGAAGGTAATACAGCTAAAAAAGCTGAAGTCGTAAGACCATAATAGCTAATGTTAATAAAATAAAGAAGGGCGTTCGAATGAACGCCCTTTTTTTATTGCATTCAAATTACTTGTCACACTAAATATTTTAAATATATTTGTTACACTAAATATTTGTATGCTAAACGAAAAATTTGACCGCTACTCTTTCATCTTGGACCAAACGGCCAAGAAAGTAAAACAGTTCGCCCAATCTTCTTTTGCGGAGAAAGGATTTGATATTACTGTAGACCAATGGACCATCTTAAAGGCTTTATACGAAACAGATCAACTTTCACAAAAAGAATTGGCAAAGCGCTGCGGAAAAGACCAGCCCACACTGACACGGATCGTTGATATCCTTCTTAAAAAAAACCTGGCCGAGCGGATTACTGACGAAACTGACCGTCGAAGTCTCTACCTTCATTTGACAGAAGAAGGAAAATTAAAAGTAGCATCGCTAACGCCGCTTGTTACAGAGATTCGCATGAAGGCCTGGGAAAATCTAGCAGACGAAGATTTCGAAGCTTTTACAAGAATTTTGAATACAATATATAACAACTTAAATATAGAATAGCTATGATAAATACGGATATCTGTATCATCGGAGCAGGACCTGTTGGCCTATTCGCAGTTTTTGAAGCTGGACTTTTAAAAATGCGCTGCCATTTGATCGATGTACTACCTCAAGTGGGCGGTCAGCTTTCGGAGATCTACCCCCATAAACCTATCTACGACATTCCCGGTTATCCAAGTATCACTGCGCAGGAATTGATCGATAAACAGCTCGAACAGATTAAACCCTTTGACCCCACATTCACCTTAGGCGAGCGAGTGGAACATATCACAAAACAGGACGATGGTTCCTTTATCGTAGAAACCAATGATCATACGATGGTCCATACACAGGTCATTGTCATTGCCGGGGGATTAGGCTGCTTTGAACCGCGCAAGCCAGAAATCCCAAACCTTCATCTCTTTGAAGGAAAAGGCGTCGATTATATGGTAAAAGATCCCGCCAAATACCGGGATAAAAAAATCGTCATTGCCGGTGGCGGTGACTCCGCGCTCGACTGGACTTTCCATCTTGCAGATATTGCGCAACAGGTCACTTTAATCCACCGAAGTGACTCCTTCAGGGGTGCCCCAGACTCGGCTGAGAAAGTGTTCAAATTGGCCAAGCAGGGTAAGATCAACCTATTATTGTCTCACAATCTGACCAATATCCATGGCAATGGCTACTTGTCCCATGTTGAAACCACAAATAAAGAAAAAGAAGTCATTGCTACAGATGCAGACTATTTTATTCCTTTATATGGTCTTACACCGAAGCTTGGTCCAATTGCAGATTGGGGATTAAATATCGATAAAAATGCCATAGCGGTCGATACGTTCGATTACTCGACCAATATCGAACGAATCTATGCTATTGGAGACATCAACACCTATCCAGGTAAACTGAAACTCATTCTTTGTGGGTACCATGAGGCTGCACTAATGTGTCAAAGTGCGTTCAAATTTGTGTATCCAGATCAAAAATTGACATTCAAATACACAACAGTAAACGGTATAAATACTTTCTAGCCATGGACGATAATTTAATTCAAGTCACTGTTATAGATCGGGATGGGACCGAAAATATCCTGGAAGTTCCGACCGATATCAATCTTTCACTCATGGAGATTTTAAAGGCATCCGACTATGAAATATTGGCCACTTGCGGTGGTATGGCGCTGTGCGCTACCTGCCATGTCGAAGTTGTCGAAGGACTGCATACACTTCCCCAAGCGAGTGATCAAGAACTCGACATGCTGGACACGCTTCCGGATGCCGATGATCAAAGTCGACTTGCCTGTCAGCTGTATCTACAGAATAACAACAACGGCATGAAAATCAAGATCAAAGGTGCGCTACAATAGTATCATCATTGTGTATTTTATACACAATGATGATACTATACATCGTTTTTTTTCAAAGGGTACAATGTACACTATAAAGAGCTAAAAATCAAACAACTACAAAACATATTATTGAAAGAATTAGCCTCTTTACAATAAAATTCACAACATATCAGCATAATAAATAAATATTTTTTAGCTTTTTGAGCCAAAATTTAAGATATTTGCAGCTTAATTCGATTGTACCGAATTTTTACAACAAACTATTAAAAATATGCCAAGCAATAGTTCAAATAGAAAATTCCCAAGAGTAATCATTATTGGTGCTGGATTTGGAGGAATTGAAGTTGCTAAAAAGCTTAAAAATAAGGAAGTTGAAGTTCTGTTGCTGGACAGAAATAACTTTCATACTTTTCAACCATTGATGTACCAAGTTGCCACGGGTACTCTTTCAGCGGACTCCATCTCCTTCCCTGTTCGCAAAATGTTCAAAGGTCAAGACAACTTTCATTTTAGACTTGCTGACGTAAAAAGCGTAGACAATGAAGCTAAGATTGTAAGAACAGATGTTGGTGATTTTGACTACGATTATTTAATTGTTGCGACAGGTGCTACCACGAACTTCTTCGGAAATCAGCAAATCACGAAATATGCTTTGCCGATGAAAAATATACAAGAAGCATTAAATATTCGAAGCTATGTTTTACAGAACCTCGAAGAAGCAGTGCGAATAGAAAACCCTGCTGATCGTAAAGCTAATTTGAACTTTGTTATTGTTGGGGGTGGTCCAACAGGTGTAGAACTTTCGGGAGCAATCGCAGAAATTAAAAACAATGTTCTTGAGAAAGATTATCCAGAATTGAAAAAATCTGAGATGTCGGTTTACCTGGTTGAAGGACTTCCAAAAGTATTGGCCAACTTATCTGAAAAATCTTCTAAAGATTCAGAAATGTACCTCAAAGATTTGGGTGTAGAAGTATTATTGAATGTTCAGGTAACTGGATATGATGGCAATTCAATTACTTTCGCCGATGGCAGAAGCATTGAAACAAAAACTGTTATCTGGGGAGCAGGTGTAGCTGGGCAGTATCCGAATGGTTTCAAAAAGGAGATTATCCAACGTGGTAACCGTATACAGACAGATGATCAATGCCGTGTTATTGATATGCCAGGGGTCTATGCTATTGGTGATGTTTCGGCATTTATCACAGATGATCTTCCTCGTGGCTTACCTGGTGTTGCACCGGTAGCGCAACAGCAGGGAGCATATGTTGCAAAACACATTCTCCAAACCATGTCCAATCAACCAACAGAGAAATTCAACTATTTTGATAAAGGATCCATGGCTACGGTAGGTCGTAACAAAGCTGTCGTCGACATGGGAAAAATCCATTTCAATGGATTCTTTGGCTGGATGACATGGATGTTTGTCCACTTGATGTCCATCTATGGATTCAGAAATAAATTGATCACATTCGTCAACTGGTCGATCAAATTTTTCACCAAAAACAGTGGTGTGCGTTTGATCTTCCACAAATATGATGAGCCAACTCCAGAGGAAAAACAAGCAGAAACTGCCCACTAACTTCCTATTGGAGTCTAAATAAACATATTTCAGTAGCCCGACAGCGGCATTATCCCAAACGATAATGCCGCTGTTTCTTTTATCTTTATTAACCTTCTGAAGCTGTTTCTCTTCGCCATATTAACCTACTGAATAGGCTTCTAAAACGTTGTGACGGCTTCGCTTATCAGCTCTTCATAGCATTTGAGTCTTTAGCTAGTTTTCCAAAACCACCTTTTCACTTTTGGATTCTTGCTCCTTGTGCTCCATGATTTAAAAAACACCCACTTATTTCTTAATTTAACACGGCGTCCGATTAAAAATAACTTCAGCCGGGACGTAAGAATTACAGATTATATTCGTTAAATTTAAAGACAGTTTTTTCCAGATAGAATTTACTTTCAGAATATAGTTTTTTTTGATGTATAACCTCAAAAAGATTAATTTTTTTTGTGTAGGTTTGCATATTATTTTAAAATAGCTTAAGGATTAGCAGATGGGCTTATTTAATTGGTTTACGCAAGAAGTTGCGATTGACTTGGGTACTGCAAATACCCTAATAATTCATAATGACAAAGTAGTAGTGGATGAACCTTCTATTGTTGCATTTGACCGCACCACAAACAAAGTGATCGCCATTGGTCGCCAGGCCATGCAAATGGAAGGTAAAACACACGATAATATAAAGACAGTACGTCCTTTACGTGATGGAGTAATCGCTGATTTTACGGCAGCTGAACACTTGATCAGAGGTATGGTCAAATTGGTAAACAATGGTAAGAGCTGGTTTTTCCCTTCCCTACGTATGGTGGTTTGTATTCCTTCCGGTATTACGGAAGTAGAGAAAAGAGCTGTACGCGATTCAGCGGAAATTGCTGGTGCGAAAGAAGTCTACTTAATTCATGAACCCATGGCTGCTGCTGTCGGCATCGGAATTGATGTGGAAGAACCAATGGGTAATATGATTATCGATATCGGTGGTGGTACCACTGAAATTGCTGTCATCGCTTTATCGGGTATTGTATGTGACCAATCTATTCGTGTTGCTGGTGATAACTTCGATTCTGACATCGTTCAATACATCAGAAGACAACATAACATCATGATCGGTGAACGTACGGCTGAAAAAATCAAAATTGAAGTCGGTGCTGCTCTACCAGAGTTGCAGGAACCACCGGCGGATTTCGCTGTTCAAGGCCGTGATTTGATGACAGGTGTTCCTAAGCAAATTACTGTTTCTTATACCGAAATAGCGCATTGTCTGGATAAGTCCATATCAAAAATTGAGGAAGCCATCTTAAAAGCACTTGAAATTACCCCACCAGAATTATCAGCGGATATTTATCAAACAGGTATTTATCTTACCGGTGGTGGTGCATTGTTGCGTGGTTTGGACCGCCGTATACAAGCGAAAACTAAACTTCCAGTACATATTGCCGAAGATCCGTTACGTGCTGTCGTAAGAGGGACTGGTATTGCACTTAAAAATATTGGACGATTTAAATTCTTGATGCAATCATAACGTTCGATAATTAATAACAATATTTTATTAAAGAGCGATATAATATGCAAAACTATTATATCGCTTGCTTATTAAATACCCACATTAAAAAATGAGAAACCTTTGGTTATTCCTGAGACGATACAATGCATTCTTCTGGTTTATCCTATTTTTTGGATTCTCGTTATTTTTGGTGATCACCAACAATTCTTTCCAACGTAATTCTGTTTTAAATTCTTCAAATAGTATCATCGGAGGCCTGTATGCAAAGGTCAATTCCTGGAAAAGCTACCTGCACCTCGGGGAGACCAACGATGCACTTGCAAAGGAAAATGCACAACTGAGAAAGGACTTACAAGCCTATCGATCAACAGACAGCATCAAGATCGGTCCTGTCCCGGCAATCGATAGCAGTGAGTTTGGGCGTTACGAATTTATTATTGCAAATGTCATCAACAATAGCATTCACCAAAAGGCAAATACGATCACACTCGATAAAGGCAGCAAAGATGGTATAGAGCGAGGTATGGGTGTTATCGCTCCCAACGGAGTAGTTGGTATCGTATTGAATGTTTCCCAAAACTTCTCGACAGTGCAATCCCTATTGCATCCCGATACGCGTATATCCGTAACATTAGGCCACACCGAGGTTTTCGGCTCGTTGGTATGGGGCAATAGCATGGATTACCGCGCGGCAATGGTCAAGGAAATTCCAAACCATATCAAAGTCAACAAAGGAGATAAAGTGTACACCTCAGGATATTCAGGACATTTTCCAAAAGGAATTTTTGTTGGAACGGTCATTCAGACGGGGATCTCTTCAGGAGACGCTTTTTTGGATCTTAGACTATTGTTGAGTACCAATTTCTCCAACTTGCAACATGTCTACGTTGTAAAAGACCTGTTAAATAAAGAATTAAAGACACTAGAAGAATCGACAAAGGACAATGGCTAGGATTTTAATATTTAATATTATTCGATTTATCGTTTTGATAGGGATGCAAGTTTTCCTATTTCAAAATATCGGTTATTACAATCTGGTCGCTGCATTTCCTTATATCTTATTTATTTTTTTACTTCCTACAGGAACACCTAATTTCCTGGTGTATTTGATCGCATTTCTCACGGGACTTACCGTAGATTCGTTTTATGATACCCTTGGGGTCAATACCGCAGCCTGTGTTGCACTGGCAGCCTTCCGTATTTTCTTCATGAAAATTACGCTTGAAGTTGAAGAACGCGAATCTTTCTTTACCCCGATGTTGGGCTTCATGAATATTCGCTGGTTCTTTTCCTACATCTTTTTCGGAACATTGATTCATCATACATTTTTGTATCTCTTGGAATCTTTTTCCTTCCAGCACATCCAATACACCTTATTGAGTATCGTTTTAAGTTGTATATTTACAGTAATTATCATGCTATTATTTAGCATATTATTCTACAAAAAGAAAGATCGGTTGTAGTAAATCGATGGATAGAAATTCATTTCTATGAACAGTTTTTTTGCGCGTAAGTACGTCGTTTCAGGAATCTTTATTGCCATCACATTGACCTTGGTGGCCCGCTTATTCTATTTACAGATCATAGACGATTCCTATATACATTCCGCAAACAGCAATGTCATGCGCAAGGTCATTGTGTACCCCGCCAGAGGGGTTATTTTGGACCGAAAGGGAAAGGTATTGGTTCAGAACGAACCGGTATATGATCTTATGGTTACTCCGCGTGAGGTGAAAGAAATCGACACCGCTTTGTTTTGCAAATTGATAGACATTGACAAGGAAGGCTTTATCAAACGGATGGAAAAGGCAAGAGTGCACTCGCCTTACCGTGCATCTATTTTTGAAAAACAGCTGTCTGTACGGACATGGGCTCAATATCAGGAATACCAATATCAATTTCGTGGTTTCTATGTTCAAAAAAGAACAATCCGAAGTTACCCCGACAGCATAGCAGCTCAATTTTTAGGATATGTAAGTGAGGTAAATGATAAAGATATTGAACGCTCCAATGGGTTTTATCGTAGTGGTGACTACATTGGTCGCAGTGGAGTAGAACGTTCTTATGAAGACCTTATTCGTGGAAAACGCGGTGTCAACAACTTAATGGTTGATGCGCTGAACCGTCCGAAAGGGGTATTTATGGAAGGGAAATACGACACACTTGCTGTTGCAGGGGAAGGACTGGTTTCCTCGTTGGATAAAGACCTTCAGATTCTTGGGGAGAACCTCATGAAAAATAAATTGGGGTCCATAGTTGCCATTGAGCCTGCAACGGGTGAAATCTTGGCCTATGTCAGTAGCCCGAGTTACAACCCCAACATGATGGTCGGCAGGCAGTCCGGCAATAATTATATGAAATTATTGAAAGACGAAACCAAACCACTTTTTAACCGCCCTATTCAAGCCTCCTACCCTCCAGGCTCTGTATTTAAAGTTGTTTCAGCATTGACTGCGCAGCAGGCTGGTGTTATTGATCGTAATACCGTATTTTTCTGCCCACATGGATACAGCTATGGTGGTGGACGCGGCTGGATGGGCTGTACGCACTATCATGGATCAACCACATTACAGCGCTCTGTAGCCGTATCATGTAATACCTATTATGGTTTTACCTATGCTAAGATGATCGACGGACGTGGGCTTTCGGGACCTAAGGCCTACGATCTATGGCGCAATGCCGTGACACAGTTTGGAATTGGCCATAAACTAGGCATTGATCTACCGGGTGAAAAGCCGGGTTTACTGCCGACATCAGATTTTTATACCAAAAGATACGGTAACGATAAATGGCGTTCAAGTTTCAATATCTCCTTATCGATCGGACAAGGGGAAATGGGAATAACACCGTTGCAAATGGCCAACATTATGGCTATCGTTGCCAACAAAGGCTTTTATTACAGGCCCCATTTGATTAAAGGTATTGGTGCACAGAAAATTGCCAAGAAGGAATTTACCGAAAAAGTCAGTGCCGGAGTGGATGAGCGGTACTATCCTGTTGTTATCCAAGGGATGAGTGATGCTGTTAATACACCCGAAGGTACCGCTTGGGCCAATCGTATCCCGGGCATCGAAATGTGCGGAAAAACAGGTACAGCGCAAAACCCACATGGTGAAAACCATGCCGTTTTCTTTGCTTTTGCCCCACGAGAAAACCCTAAAATTGCTATTGCTGTCTTTGTTGAAAACGCGGGTTACGGTGGAACCTGGGCAGGACCTATCGCAAGTATGATGGTTGAGAAATACCTCAAAGACACGATAACTGCGCCAAAATATATTCAGGACCGCATTTATAAAGCAAATTTTCTTCCTGCACCCAAAAAAGTTGTGGATCCAAAGACTAAAGATGTAAAAAAGACAGACTCAGTCAAATCGAAAACTGACACGTTAAAATCAAAACGCCAGCTGGCAGCTTTAACAAAACCAAAGGAAACAATTGTTCACCATAGCGAGATAAAGAGAAGATATGAATAATCAAAAAACAAGTTTTTTTGGAAAGATAGACTGGCTAACCATCACGCTTTGGCTTGCGCTATGCTTAATCGGCTTATTCAATATCCGTGCAGCGGTGTTTAATCCTGAAATGCCCAATTTCTTTACCTTAGGAACCAATTATGGAAAACAGTCTTTATATCTTGTTTCCGCAATTATTCTAGGGGTATCCATTCTCATCATAGACGCGAAATTTTTCAGTTCCGCCTCACCGATATTTTATGGTATAACAGCTGTATTGCTTGTCATCGTGCTCGTGGTAGGGCGAAATGTCGGCGGAAACCAAGCGTGGATTGACCTAGGTTTTTTCCGCTTACAACCTTCTGAGTTTGCCAAACTTTCGACCTGTCTGCTCTTAGCTAACTTTTTGAGCGCTCAGAGCAATAAAGCACCGACCATGCAGACACTGGCCATGGGAGCCGGTATTGTCTTATTTCCTGTATTTTTAGTTATGCTGCAGCCCGATACGGGATCTGCCCTTGCGTTCTTTTCGTTGATTTTTGTATTCTATCGTGAAGGCTATGTAAATAATGAACTGCTTATATTTGGCGGGCTCTGCATTTTACTTTTTGTTCTTTCTTTATTGGTCAATCCTTGGATACTTATCTTGATTTTAGCATTGCTTATTGGCCTTGTCATGTGGAACTACCGCAAGAGAAGAAAATACATTATCAATCTCAGTATACTTTTTGCTGCATGCGCTGTATTTATTCTCTGTGTGGACCTGGTGTATGAGCATGTGCTACAACCTCATCAACGTGACCGTATTGACATTATCCTGGGTAAAATGGAAGACCCTAAAGGAAAAGGATATAATTTGAATCAGTCGAAGATTGCAATTGGATCAGGGCAGCTCCTAGGCAAGGGTTACCTTCAGGGAACGCAAACAAAATACAACTTTGTACCTGAGCAGAGCACGGACTTTATTTTTTGCACCGTTGGAGAAGAATGGGGATTTGTTGGATCGGTTACCTTATTACTTATCTATCTCACCCTACTGCTTCGCATTATTCATATAGCCGAACGACAGCGTTCAGCCTTCGCCAGGATATATGCATACGGTGTAGCGTCCATTCTCTTTTTTCACTTATTCATCAATATCGGTATGACCATCGGTATTGTTCCGGTTATCGGTATTCCGCTGCCTTTTATTAGTTATGGTGGTTCATCCTTATGGAGTTTCACCATTTTACTGTTTATCATGCTTAAATTTGATTCAAATAGAAAAGGAGT